>JBCCUO010000741.1:0-2610 GCA_039196805.1 Planctomycetota bacterium
CCTGGTTCGTCACACTCGCGAGCACGGAGATCGGGAATTTGACATCCGGAAAGGCGTTGAAGAGATCTCGATACTGAATCAGAGAAACGCGGCTGTCGTAAAGGTCTTGACCCTGAAAGACTCCGTCGGCATAGACGCCACGATTGACTCCGATCATCAAGTCGAATGGCAAGCCGTAGTGATCACAGAGTTCGGCTAGCGTCCAAAACACGTAACGGCCCAGTGCGGCCTGATTCGCTTTGTCGGATGCCTCCCCTTCGCGTAGCACATGCTCGAGCGCGGTTTGGGCGCGGCCGGCAATGACGGGTGTCGGTTGAAACGACGGAGGAAGACTGATCGCGCACGCCCGGGCACCACGGCCCACAAAGTGTTCAAAACGTTGCGTCAGAGAGTCTCGAAGCGTCGCCAGCGATCCGTCCAGTTCGATCCCGCTGCAAGCCTGCAACCGATCGCGGACACTGCGTTTGGCAAGGTGGAAGACCAAGTCGTCGGTGCGTAGGCAGGGGATGTAGGTCGATGAATCGAAACCTTGCAGGTCGTCATCGAAGTCGTTGGTGAGGAAGACAGCCTGGACGTTGCTTTGCTGCAAAACGGTCTGTGGCCAATCGGCTGCGGCCATGACATCTTCGGAGCGATCGAAGAGCACTTCCCAGTTGGATTCGTCGAGTCGATCCTCTTGGAAGCCGAAAAACTTCTGGCAGATTTGAATCAGCCAGCTGTATTGAGCCGTGTTTTCGATCGGCCCGAGTCCGCTGACCAGCCGCTGAACCAGCTGTTTCGGTGTTAGCGTTTCGTCTTCGATTTGGGCCTTCGGCATTCCCGCCGAGTGCGCCAGTTCGGTGTAGTAGTGGTACCCCAGCAGGTCCGCCAGTGAAGCGGACGCAGGACGATGCGGATTGATGTGGGTGTGGGGATCGATCAGAGGGATAGCCCGCAGGGCTTCATGGAACGAATCTCGCAGCGAATCCGACATGGGTTGAATCTCGAGCAGTGGACGCAGGCGGGGATAGGGCAGGGGACCGAGGTCGGTTCTCACAGGATACCTGCACCCGGTGTCCAACTTGCAGGGGTCGCGGCACCGATGCCGAACAGAAAAGCAGGCAGAACTGGCCTGCATTCCGGTCCGAGTGCCGGAAAGACATGCGGCAGCAGGGATGAATGCGCGGATTCTGCGACACCAGCCGAGTCGCGGTGCTGCGCAACGTCACATTTTTCTGGCTTGGAGATACCCCGCTGCGCTACAATGGGCCTGCACGACCGCTAGCCTTCCGGAACCGAGTCCATCCTTGATGCAGCCGCCGGCCGACCCGAACCACTCGAGCAAACGAGTCTCCCGCGATGCTGATCGCGGATCGGAGATGCCTGAGGACAGCGTTGCCGATTCGTCACGTTTCCAGGCCGAGCGAATTGACTTGCCTCAGCCGATCTCACAGCCGACTGCGATCTCAATCACCCGTGTTGGCGTCTCGGGAAGCTTGATCGTCGACCCAATCTCCCCCGCAGAGGACGAGCCAGACTCCCCCAAAGAGGCTTCCGCAACTCCCGAGTCGACGCGTTCGGAGGTTGTGCCGCAAGCTCCGAAATCTGCTCTGAAGCGCCGGCCCGACCCAATCGTTCAAAGCGCCACGATGCTTTTAACGATGGCGATCATGCTGGCAGCTGCCCGTTGGGCGGTCCCGGGAATCGTCGAACAGCTTCGCTATTCGTGGCTGCGAGGCGAATTGAGGGCCGAGTACGAAACCTCCACGGCGGGACTCAAGAATGTATCGCTGGAATCACTCAGTGACGCCTACCAGATGGTCACGGCATCGGTTGGCCCCAGTGTGGTTCATATCGATGTGCGGCGAACCGGAATGATGCCACGCGATACGGATCATGTTGGATTGCGCGACCGATTGGTCCCCATCACCGACCAGGGAAGCGGCGTGATTGTGGACACGGCGGGTTACATCCTGACCAATCAGCATGTGATCGCCGACGGAGATCAGATCACGGTCACGCTGAGCGACGGTCGGAAGACACCGGCAAACATTGTTGGCAGTGACCCGCTAACCGACCTAGCTGTCCTCAAGGTGGACGCCGATCAATTGTTCGCGATCACTTGGGGTGACAGTGACCGCTGCCGAGTGGGATCGCCGGTCTGGGCTGTCGGCAGCCCGTTCGGTCTGGATCGCACCGTTACCTTTGGGATTATCAGCGGTAAGCACCGGATCATCAACAAACGGGATGCCACCAAATCCAACTACCAGGATTTCATGCAGAGCGACGTGGCGGTGAACCCGGGCAACAGCGGTGGTCCGCTGGTGGACGCGCGAGGTACGTTGGTCGGGATCAACACCGCCATCGTTGGCGACACCTATCAAGGCGTCAGTTTCTCGGTACCCAGCAACGTCGCTCGCCAAATCTATGACCAGATTCGCAAAGACGGCAAGGTTGAGCGGGGCTGGCTGGGCGTGCGACTGGTTGAAGTCCCCGATGCGCTGCACGTTGGGAACGATCCGCGCGTCCGTGGCGCGCTGGTACTTCTTCACACCGAAGAATCACCCGCAGCCCTGGCAGGTGTCCGGGAAGGTGATTTGATCAAAGAGGTCAACAACACTCCGATTCGCG
>JBCCUO010000742.1:0-2591 GCA_039196805.1 Planctomycetota bacterium
CTTCATGGCTTACCCCGAGCCGCGAACGCCCAGGAAGTCAACGTATATTCGGCACGTCATTACGATACCGACGACAGCGTTTATGAGCGGTTCACCGAGCAAACCGGCATCAAAATCAACCTCATCGAAGGCAACTCCGATGCACTACTGCAGCGTCTCGCTCGGGAGGGCGAACGCAGCCCGGCTGACGTTTTCATCACCGTCGATGCCGGGCGACTTTACCAGGCCGAAAAGCAAAAAATCTTTCAGTCCGTTTCATCAGACGTACTCGAAAAACGAATTCCCGCTAACCTGCGGCATCCCCAGGGCCTGTGGTTTGGGCTGACCAAACGCGCCCGGATCCTGCTGCGAAGCAAGGAACGAACTGCCGCGGGCGACATCACAACGTACGAACAATTGGCCGAGCCGCAGTGGAAAGGTCGCGTGTTGGTACGCAGTTCGTCGAGTGTTTACAACCAATCGCTGGTTGGATCCTTGATCGATGCCCACGGTGAACAGGCTGCTGAGCAATGGTGCCGCGGCCTTGTCGGAAATCTGGCCCGCAAGCCGCATGGTGGCGACCGAGACCAAATCAAGGGCGTCGCCGCCGGCGAAGGCGACGTGGCGATCGCCAATTCGTACTACTTCGCCCGCATGTTGGCGGGCACGCCCGAGGAACAAGCTGCCGCGTCGAAAGTCGAAATTGTTTTTCCCAACCAAGACGGACGCGGAGCTCACGTGAATCTTTCCGGCGCTGGGGTCGTGGCATCGGCACCCAACAAGGCGGGTGCGATCAAGTTCATTGAGTTCCTTTCCAGCGACTTTGCCCAGGAAACTTTCGCCGCGGGGAACAACGAATTTCCGGTCGTCGAAGGCGTCGCCAAGACCGCCATCGTCAAGAGCTTTGGCGAGTTCAAAGAGGACCCGGTCAACGCCGCCGTATTTGGAAACAACAACGAAAAGGCCGTACGAATCATGGACCGTGCCGGATGGCGTTGAGAAACCGACCCGTGACATGAAAGGCTCGAGTAAACAGCGCAAGTTCGTTCCCTCGCTGATTGCCGTTGGCGTCGCGAGTTTGGTGGTGTTGCCGATCACTTGGCTTGCTACGAGCCTGTGGCAATCATCCGACGGGACGTGGCAACATCTCTACGAGACTGTCCTTGCTGACTACTTGATCAACACCTTGCTGTTGGCATTGGGTGTTGCGGGCGGAACACTTCTGATCGGCGTCCCGACCGCGTGGCTGGTAACGACGTACCAGTTTCGCGGGAGTCGCCATTTTCGCTGGGTGCTGTTGTTGCCCTTGGCGATCCCCAGCTATCTTCTCGCCTACGCGGCGACGGACGCACTTCAGTTCAGCGGTCCCTGCCAAACTTGGTTGCGCGAGACCTTTGATTGGTCACGCGGCGATTACTGGTTTCCTGACGTGCGTACGCTTCCCGGGGCAATTTCCATTCTAAGTCTGTGCCTCTATCCGTATGTCTATTTGGCTACACGGACGGCCCTGATGGAGCAATCGGTTTGTGTTCTGGAAGCAGCCAAAATGTTGGGTGCAGGCCCTACGCGAGTCCTTTTCTGTGTGGCGTTGCCTTTGGCTCGGCCTTCGATCGTCGCCGGTTTGGCACTTGCCATGATGGAAACATTGTCCGATTTTGGTGCGGTGGACTACTGCGCGGTCGATACTCTGGCGACCGGAATTTATCGCACATGGTTTTCTCGCGGATCCTTGGTCGCTGCCGCACAACTTTCGCTTTGCTTGCTGGCGATTGTGACACTGGTGCTGATTGTGGAATCGTTCGCGCGCGGGTCTGCCAAGTTTCATCAATCGACCAGTCGCCGACGTGAAATTCGCCAACAGCCACTTCGCGGATGGCGTTCCGCTTTCGCGATGATCATCTGTGCGGCGCCGGTTTTACTGGGGTTCGCGATCCCCGTCGGCGTGTTCGTTCGCATGACATGGCTAGCGGGTGACACGCGAGCGACCGAGCTGATGTGGTCGTTGGGGCGACATAGCGTCACGTTGGCAAGCTTGTCGGCAGTGATCGCCGTGGTGCTGGCGACCCTTTTGGCCTACAGCCGTCGTTCATGTTCGAGTCTGGTCGTCAAGTTCGCGAATCGTATCGTCGGTGTTGGCTACGCGATCCCCGGCGGTGTCATCGCGATCGGAGTGATGGGCGCGGCGTGGTCGGTTGAAGACTTCAGCAACGACGCCTTGGCGTCTATTTCTGATTGGTCACCCGGATTGTTCATTAGCGGGACGATCATCGCGGTTTTGCTCGGATACCAAACGCGGTTCCTGTCAGTTTCGATCAGCGTCATCACGGCTGGCCTGACCCGGATTCGCCCATCGCTCGACTACGCCGCTGCGTCTTTGGGATCTTCGACGCCCAAGACTTTGCTCCTCATTCACACGCCGCTTCTGCGGAGCAGTCTGTTCTGTGCCGCGCTGCTGGTCTTTGTTGATGTGTTGAAGGAGCTGCCAGCGACATTGATCCTGCGTCCGTTCAACTACGACACACTGGCGGTACGCGTCTACCATCTGGCGTCCGACGAACGACTCCCCGAAGCTTCCACCGCAGCGTTGGCGATCATTGCGACCGGACTGATCC
>JBCCUO010000743.1:0-2577 GCA_039196805.1 Planctomycetota bacterium
CAGAGTGGCCCGATCAAGCTGACTGGCACGATCGCATGGCTGGGCTGGTTGTTTGTCCACATCCTCTTTCTGAACGGCCTGCGGAATCGCTTCTTCGTGTTCCTTTCGTGGACATGGTCTTACGCGACATTCGCGCGCGGCGCGCGGTTGATCGTGGCCAAACGATGGCAGATCACACAGCGCGATTGATCCTTCGCGCGGCGGCGGAAAGGGCGGGCTCGCTAGGGAGCTGAAGCCGTTCGAAGCCTCCGACGTCCGTCACATCCCGACGGAACGTCTTAAACGGTTGCTGCCGACGCGATTTTGATCGGTGACTTGTCGGGTTGGCTCTCCCCCTTTGCCGCATTCGCCGATCCGGTACATGTCTTGCACTGAACAAGTTCAGTGAATGTACGTCGTCGGATCGCGTGGGGAACGTAAACCATGTCTCGAGTCTTAGTGACGGGAGCAAGTGGGTTCATCGGCAGTCACCTGGTAGGGCAGTTGGTCGATGAGGGTCGCGAGGTAGGTTGCTTGGTTCGCAAGCAGTCCCGCACGGAGTCGCTGCAGCGCACTGGTGCCCGTTTGATCATCGGTGACGTTACGGACGCCGACTCACTGACCAGCGCCTTCCGAGGCTCCGACGTTGTCTACCACTTGGCGGGAGCAACCAAAGCCCTCAACCGCACGCGACTCCAGCAGGTCAATGTCGACGGGACGTGCAAAGTAGCACGCGCGTGTGCCGACCAGCCCAGCCCTCCCGTCTTGGTGTTGATCTCGTCGCTGGCCGCCGTTGGACCAGCACGTGCCGGCCGGCCCGTTGACGAGAACGACAAGCCGCTGCCTGTATCGAACTACGGACGCAGCAAGCTGAACGGGGAATTGGCCGCTTGCGCGTATTCCCATACCGTCCCGATCACGATCGTCCGGCCGCCGATTGTGCTGGGCGAAGGTGACCGCGATGGGCTGAACCTTTTCGAGAGCATTGCCCGATGGAACCTGCACCTCGTACCTGGGCTGAGCGATCATCGCTACTCGGTCATCCACGCCGACGATTTGGCACGTGCGATTCGCCTGGCAGCCAGTAAGGGACAACGAGTCCAATCAGAGGCAACCGCTTCGGGGCGATACTTTGCCACCGATCCCGTGGCTCCGACCTACGCTCAACTGGGACAGATGATCGGTAAAGCCGTGGGACGAAATCGCGTTCGCATCGTGCGAAGTCCCAACGCGTTGGTTCGCGGCATCGCGCTCGTCAACGAATCGTTCAGCCAGATTCGCCGGTCACCTCACATTTTGGGCGTCGACAAAGCACGCGAAGCCACAGCGGGTTCCTGGTATTGCACCGGAGCGTCGTTGGAACGGGACACCGGTTTTCAGACGGCGATGCCTCTCGAAGCGAGGCTTCGGCAGGTCGCCGAGTGGTATGTCCACCAAGGATGGCTACCACGGCGTCGTGCGAAGCCTGCCACCACTACGTCAGCGAAACCGTCGCGACTCAACGGTGCCCAATGCGGAACACATGAATGAGACTGCGTTCCTGATCGGCTTTCACGCGTCTCTCAACCACGTACAGCCAACGACGGTCGCGGTCGTACGCGCACGCTCCCAACAGATAACGCTTCTGACGCGGATGCTCAAATTGTCGTTCGAACAGATACGGCGAAAGATCAATCCGTGCGTACGGCTGTGGATCCCAAGGTGCCGAGCGACGACTTGCAACATCGGCGAGATCGTCGGGAGCAAACAAAATGGCCTCCGCACGAATCGATTCGGACCACCAGCCGCGTTGATCATGCGGGAAGTTAGGCACCTCGGGGATCGTGTCGACTGGATCACCGCTGATCGGGTAGACCACGCCGTTTGAGAAACCATACCAGGTCTTGCCCGTTGCCTTGGTACCCAACAGCATCACGGCGGACCGAGTGCCCGACGTCAGCCAAGACCCTCCAGACCACTCATCCGCCTCGCTAAAACGCTCCATCTGACGTTCCCCTTGCACAGCCAACTCCGCTTGACCCGGCCGGCTCTCGCCGTACAGCACCAGCGGCCGCACGTGGTCGATCACGGCGCCCGATGGCAAAGAACGCCCGCTTCTTGGCGGCACGTAGGCGACCATCGCGGGCCCACGTCCACCCCATTGCCCATCTCGAAAACGCCCGGTGATCAGTCTGTAGCCCGGCAGATGCTGATCGGACCAGGCGCTTGGAATTTCGAACAAGTAGTCGTTCAACACGTAGGCTGACAGATCGCCAAGCGACCACAACCCAGCCGTATCGTCGACACTCAGGTTCAATCCCTTGAAACCGTGTGTTGGCCGGCGATCGAATTCAAAGTGCTGTCCAACACAGAAGTGCATCCGTCCACCGTCGGCTGGATCGTCTTCAGTCAAATACTCCAGGCCCAATCGTGGAATCTCATGGTCACGAACGCGTCCGCCGAAGATGTCGGCGAACGACTGACGCATCGTCGCCACGGGCAGGTCTTCGATCCGCCTCTGATGGCTGATCACGGGCCGAGGGATCGATAGCTCAGCGACCATTTGATGATGGTCATGCCCGACCATGAAAAGCGATCCCGGTAACCGACTCTCGTCAG
>JBCCUO010000744.1:0-2577 GCA_039196805.1 Planctomycetota bacterium
CCGCTGCCACAGAGTTACTTGACGTTTCAGGTGACCCACGATGCACCTGAAGTTGTCGATCCGCCGGTCATGGACAACGGATTCATCACCTTTGGTAGTCTGGTAACGCTTTACAAGATGACAGTCCCGACGCTGGACGCTTGGGCGGACATCTTGTTGGCCGTCGACGACTCACGACTGCTGCTGGGGAACGCGGACTTGGACTCAGAAACCACCCGAGACTACGTTCGAGCCAGGTTTGACGACCGAGGTGTGAATGCAAGTCGACTGATCTTTCGTGGAAAAGCCGAGCATCGCCAGTTTCTGTCCTACTATAACGAGATCGACATCGCATTGGATGCGTTTCCGTACAACGGTGGCACGACGACCATGGAAGCGATTTGGCAGGGAGTGCCGGTGATCACGTTCCTTGGTGATCGTTGGGCATCACGGACCAGCGCCAGTCTGTTGCAGGGGACGCATTTGCAGTCGTTCGTCGCTGATGATCGTGACGGCTACGTTGCTCAAGCGGTAGAGCAAGCGAATCAAACGAATGCACCCGAGCGCCTTCGCGACTTGAGGCATCAGATGCGAATCGAGCTTGCGGACTCTCAAGTATGCGATGCGACCGCCTTCGCGGCCGCGATGGAGCAAACTTACCGCAGGATGATATCCGAGGGCGGTGTCGGCGACTGACGGATGAGTCCTGTCGGCGCGAACTACGGTATCGATCGTGGATTCCGCGGCTCGCGCCAGTGCAGCCCCTTCAATGTGGCGCTTTCAACGTGGCGCTGTTGCGCTACGACCCATTCTGCAGCCACCTTTGCATGCGGTCACGATAAATGCTCAGGCCGATTCCCATCGCGAAGACCAACGCACCCGCGATCGCCAGGTAAACGCCGGTTGCCAAACGGGCTTCCACCAACAACGATCCGACCAAGCCACAGAGGTAGAGCGTCAATGTGGACACACCGACCAGAGTGATCGGTCGCCGAGACAGCACCGATCCGGTCAGGATCAGCAATACGGACAAGGCGATCAGCAGCCACTCGTCACCGAGTGGCACCGCGTGATTGTTGATCCACAGGACAGCGGCCGCCGTGATCGCAGGCAAAACGATCAAGAAGGAACCGATCCACATTCCCAATTCGTGGCCGAGTGACTCCCGCTTGCTGACCTCCCAGTGGTTGCGACTCTCTTCGAATGATCCGAAGAGAGTGGTTCCCAGCACGCTGGCTCCGATACCCATCACGCAAAATTCCAGAATGCGGGCTGGAGACGGTTCGCTCCAGGCGACGGTCCCCAGCGAAGTGACCACCAGTGCCAAACAACCGATCGCCAACAAGGGCCGCTGAGCGACGCGCCGGGAAAGGAATGCCGATAGGAACACCAATCCCGTCGTCACCCACCAGCAGCCCACATGCAATGGCGTCGCTCCCTCCGGCTCAACCATCGTTGCCGCCAATCCGAATAGATTCCCCAGGACAGCCAAGAACATCACCACGGAGAGCACGATCGACGGCTCGCCTTTGACTTGATCCAGCGGCGAGCCAGCGGGCGCGGCGAAGTTCGAGCCGCCGAAGGCTTCTCGGACGCCACCGATGGCGAGTCCGATGGTCGCAACCAGTGCAAACGCTGGAGCCAGCAGTTCCGTGGGGAGAACGGCCCATTGGGTGAACAAGACAACGAACGCGGAATAGGCAGTGAGAGCGGGGATCAACGCGGCGCGACTCCGTTGCACAGTCTCGATCGTCATCGCGACACCCGCGATCAGCATCGCCACCGCCAACCCCCAAGTGACCGAGGGTGTCAAGCCACATGTGATCGCGGCATAGACGGCAACCGGTAACAGGACCATCTGCAAGGCCACGACGATCCACGTGTGTCCATCGGCAAAGGCGTCGAAGCTGGAAACGAGAGTCCGGATCCTCGAGGGGCCTTCAATCTGATTCGGTGCTGAGGGCAACGCCGATGCGGCAATGCGGCCGGCGATCGTGGCTGTGGCGGGAAGCAGCATCAGTGCGGGAAGCTGCCACGACCAGCTCTGGTCCAGCAAAGTCACCGTCATCCCGGCGGCGACGACATGAATCAGTGCCATCGCACTCCATGCCGCAGCTATGTGAATACGGCTACCGGGAGTCAGGCAAGCGGCCACGGCGGTGAACGCGCCGGTCAACGCGACCGCCAAGATCACCTGGTTCGAAAAGACAAGTCCGTGTGACGTAACCATCACGACATACGTGACGATGGTGGCCAGGGAACCAAACAGCAATACGATGGTGGGTACCCAAGCAGTGATTGGCGAGTGGTACCTGTCCGCCTCGCCGGTCTGAGCCACGCGTCGGTGATCGAATTGACTATACGCGGCCAGGCCAAGTCCCGTCAGGGCTAACGTCGGCAGAATCCACACGGGTTGAATGTTCAAGTGGTCAATCGTTGTGAGCGCGGCGGTCGCCAAACAGGCGATTGCAATGCCAATGTAGACGCGACGCCGCAGCACGATGTGACCAGCAAACCAGAACGCAAAGGCACCCAGGCACCAAAGAGCAATCTCGAGTGGTGCATTGGCCTGGCCCAGTGCCCAGCGGCCAATCCGAC
>JBCCUO010000745.1:0-2576 GCA_039196805.1 Planctomycetota bacterium
AATTCGGATGCGTCGAGCGGAGCCGCCGATTCGCCTTGGAAAGACCGAACCGCCGCCGGCACCTCATCGCGAGGTAAAAATCGATGAGCTTCATCCAGCCTTGGATGCTGTGGGCAATGCCGCTGATTGCATTGCCCGTCATCATTCACCTGATCAATCAACGCCGGTTCCAAACTCAACGTTGGGCCGCAATGACATTTCTGTTGGCGGCCAACAAGATGTCGAGCGGATATGCGAAGATTCGGCGGTACCTCATTTTGGCGGCTCGGACGCTTGCGATCGCCGGGTTGCTCTTCGCCGTCGCCCGCCCACTCAGCAGTGGTTGGTTTGGTGCCCACGTCGGCAGCCGTGTCGACACAACGATCATCCTGGTCGACAGGTCACCCAGCATGGAGGCGTCGTCAGGAAATGGTGGCACAAAGCTTCAGTCCCTGATCAGCCAACTCACCGATTCGCTGAACGTCGTTCAATCCAATCGATACGTTTGGATCGATGATGACTCGGGGGATCCGGTCGAGCTGGAATCGATCGAACAGCTGTCCTCCCTTTCGGTGGACAAGTCCTCTGCGGCGACCGCTGACATCGCCGGCATGCTAGAAACTGCGACCAGCTACATTCGTGACAATCAACCCAGCAGCGTGGAAGTCTGGATCGTTTCGGATCTTCGAAGAAGCGACTGGAGTGTGGCCAGTGGGCGTTGGAATGCAATCAACCAGTCGCTGCTGGCGTTGCCCCAATCCGTCCGCTTGCACTTGTTGACCGCCGAAGACCCAACCGACATCAATCGATCGATTCGGGTCTCATCTGCCCAGCGAATCGATCCCTCATCGCAAACCGGTGGGATTTCAAATTCATTGGATGGATCCAGCGGACCAGCAGCAAGAAGCGAAGTTCAGCAAGATGACGTTCACTTGCGGCTTTCGTTGATGATCCAACAGGTCGGTGAGGAAAATGACGACGACGTGGACGGATCCATCCCGGTTGAACTCGATCTGGAAGGTGCTCGCAGCGAATTGCAGATCAATGTGACCGGTGGCATCACGGAGGTCGCCAACCTGACCATTCCGCTGGACGCGGGAAAGATGTCGGGATGGGGGCGCGTGTCACTGCCCGCTGATTCGAACCTGGCGGACAATGATTTTTACTTCGTCTATGGGGAACCCACTGTTCGCCGCACGCTCGTGATCACCGAAGATGCAACCGATGGAGAGACGGAAACGGCGAAACCGTTGATGCTGGCCGCCGGCATCGCCCCTGATGCGGAGACCCGATGCGAAGCGATCGCGGCCACGTCGGATGACTTGGCGTCAGTCGACTTGAATGAAGTCGCCATGGTGCTGTGGACGGAAGACTTACCCGATGCTTCCAACGCGGCACTGCTCAAACCGTTCCTCGATCGTGGCGGCCGACTTTTGTTTTTCGCTCCTCAAGGCGAGGTCGATGAATCGGCAGCGTTCGCGGGGATCAAATGGTCGTCAGTTCAGTCACCCTCCGATCCCAACCTGGTCAGCACATGGATCGGAGGGCATGATCTGCTGTCGAGCGTGCGAAGCGGGGCAGCGTTGCCCGTCGGTGACCTGCGAATCAAACGATACCGAAAGCTCGAGGGATCTCGGTTTCCCTTGGCTATGCTGCCTGATGAAACCCCTTTATTGGCGAGGGCCATCGAAGACCAGCGAGGCATTTATTTCATCACCACCAACGTCTTGCCGGAATGGTCGACGCTGGCAAGGGACGGAGTCGTCCTTTACGCGATGCTGCAACGTGCCGTCTCGGATGGCGCTGGCACACTCGGTTCGACACGTCAGCTGCTTGCCGGTGAAACGACCCTCCGGAGCGACGATTGGTCACGCTCTGCCGGCCCCAATGTCGGGACCTCCACGCACTTCTCTCGGTACCAAGGCATCTTCACACAAGGCGGCGATTCGGAATCCGGATCAGAACGTCGTCTCATCGCCGTCAACAGAGGTGATGGGGAAGACGCGATTGCCACGGTCACCTCGGACCAGCTTTCCGGCTTGTTCGCCAACCTTGATTTTGACCTCATCACCCAACAGGCAGGCGCGACCAGATCGTTGGTCCAGGAGATTTGGCGCCTGTTCCTCGGAATCATGATGCTGGCACTGGTCTGCGAAGCCCTGCTTTGCCTACCACGACGCCGTGGCACTGCATCCAGCCCAGCGGCTCCCACGCCAGCAGGGCTCGGGCCGGGCGCAACAAAAAAATTCGGCATGTCCGGGAGCGCGAACGCATGAGTTGGCGAGACCTCATCATCGCAGAATCAAGTTCCCAACTGACATTCATGCCGTCAGCATGGTCCATCGGATTGTCAGCGATGCTGGTCCTCCTGATGACTGGGATTTGTATTGTCGCGTGGAGCAGAAGCGGTTACTCCAGGGCAGTGGGTTTGCTTGAACTGCTTCGACTCGGAATCGTGGCGTTCATCGCCGTGTTACTCAATCAACCCGAATGGCAAACGGAGTACCGCCCCGATTCAAAACCGACGGTCGCCGTGTTGTGGGATGATTCCCCCAGCATGCAGACGCAAGATGTCCCGGCTGGTGATTCGGACACGG
>JBCCUO010000746.1:0-2571 GCA_039196805.1 Planctomycetota bacterium
ACACCCAGGACGGCCAAAAGACTGACGTCGCAGAGTTGAACAAGCAAATTCAGATTCATGCGATCTTGGGCGACGAGAGAGTCAGAAACGAACCAACGGCGGGACGAGAGTAAACGGGACTCGACGACTGATGTCTAGGTTCCCAGCGTTGATTCCATGCGACTTCACAAGAAATTCAATCCGTTCTGACGCGCTAAGACCACTGGTTGCGGAAACAGGGAGACAGAAAGATAGGGGATAGAGGAATGAAAGTGCGCCTGCACGGCGTGACAGACAAAAACTCAATGACAGAAGATTGAGTACTGGAAGGGAGGACGGAGGGATCGGAGACCGGGAAACGGACGAGAGGGAAATGTGATTCGATGGAAGGCGGCCGTGACTAACTGGAGGACTCGGTGGAAGTGGAATCCGGGGCGGGTGGCAACGGATCGGCGTTCTCGATCTGGCTGAACGCTAACAGCTAACCGCTAAAAGCTTCTTCCCCTCCGCTGACCACGGAGGCAGTCACTCCATGCGTCCGCTGTTGTAGCGGCTCCCCGCCGCAACGAATCGCAATGGCAGTTCGCGAGCTTTGTTGATGCCAATTCGAGTCGTGACACGAACCGTCGGTCGCTGCTCGGCGGAGAACAGCAAACGCACATCGGGATCGCGGCACAGATCGATCCCATCCTGGGCGCGGTCAATCTGCAGCGCTTGGCAAATCATCGCGGGGCCACGCGTCAGCCGTCGGTGATCTTGCTGACCTCGTGTCGCTTGCATCGCCACGATTCCCCAGATCGGCTCCATGGCCCGGATCAGCACGGCAGCACCGACACCCTCACTCTCGGTTACCGCGTTCAAACAGTGTTTGGCATGAATCGGATAGACGTAGAGCGTTCCCGGCCCGCAGAACATCGATGCATTGCTTCGGGTCAGGCCCCGGGCACTATGGCTGGCCAAATCACCGACCGGCAAATACGCTTCGGTCTCGACGATTCGGCCCCCGATCCACTGACCCTCCACTCGGCGGACCAGATGCTGGCCGATTAACGCGCGCGCCACGGTGTCAGTGGCTCGCGCGAAAAACGAGCGGGGAATTCGGTCGCCGGGCCGCAGTTTCGGTTGGTCTGCAACGTTTGGTGGTTTCGTAGTCGGTTTTCGAGGCATCGGTGGATCCATCGTTTCGAATCGTGCACGCTCGGTGGATTTTGCCAATCGATCGGCCCCCTTTGATGGGAGGCTGGATCGTGTTGAGTGGCGGCCGAATTCACTCGTTGGGACAAGGTAGCTGTTCGCTCTCGGGCAAGGTAGAAAACCTTGGCGACGTGGCGATCCTGCCCGGTTTGGTCAACGCTCACACCCACTTGGAGTTTTCGGATTGTCGGCAGCCAATCGGCAAGCCTGGTACTCCGCTCCAAACGTGGATCGGACAAGTGATTCGCAGTCGTGGCCAGCGCTCGGCCGATCAGACCCGTGAAGCCATCGCCGCGGGACTGGCTGAAGCGGTCGGCAGCGGCACCACGCTGATTGGCGAAATCAGCACGCCCGTCGAAGCGAAGCCCGATGCCACCTGGTTAGCCAGCAACCAAACTTGCCAGTTGGTCTCATTCGCCGAAGTTCTAGGTCTTTCGCCCGAGCGTGGCAACGAGCGACTGTCGGCGGCCGAATCGTTCGTACGCAACCACGAGTCTGCCGGTTACAGTCCGCACGCTCCCTACTCGACCCCTTGGCATTTGATTCAGCAAGCGGTTCACCGAGCGGTTCGCGATGACTGTGGGGTCGCCATGCACGTCGCCGAGTCCCCCGACGAACGGCCGCTGATTCAAGACGGCACCGGCCCATTCGCGGAGAGCCTGCGACAACTCGACCTCTGGCGCGACGGCTTGTTCCCCTGGGCCAGCGGCGACTACTGCGACCTGATTCGACTGTTGGCGCAAGCCAAATTCGCGTTGATTGTTCACGGCAACGACTTGAACGCCCGTGAGATCGAATGCCTGGGCCAACATCCCAATGCGACCGTTGTCTATTGCCCACGGACGCACGCCTTCTTTGGCCATCGACCACATCCAGTCCGGCAGCTTCTTGACGCCGGCATCAACGTGGCGCTCGGAACGGATTCGCGAGCCAGCAATCCCGACTTGAGCCTGTGGGGCGAGGTTCAGTGGATGTTGGCTCATCGCCACGATGTAACTCCGATGCAAGTGTTGGAACTGGCAACACAGCGAGGCGCCCAGGCTCTGGGCCTGGCTGATCAATATGGCACCCTAACGCCGGGAAAATCGGCTAACTTAGCGGTTCTGCCCACGGCCGCTGTCACGCTGGAACAATTGATTGATGACATGGCGAACAGGGTCGTCACGCCACATTCGTGATGTAGTCCTTCGCCTTGATCCAGTAGATGATCAACGGAATCGTCGCCGGCCAGGTGCAGCAGCTCGTGAGACCCAGGGCTATCAGAATCAAGTTGTACACCCAGCCGCCAATGCCGCGTGACCACGCCAGTCCCACCAAGAAGGCGACGGTGAACACGGCCCCCATGATGCCATAAATCACACCCATGATCCTTGCTTGGTCCGGGGTCATCTCGTCATC
>JBCCUO010000747.1:0-2561 GCA_039196805.1 Planctomycetota bacterium
CCAGAACAGCGGTAGGCGATACCCAGGCGCTGGGATGAATCACGCTGGTTGGCCGCAACTCAAGCTGATTGGCGCGGTCCAAGCAATGGCGACGGACAGCGGGCTGGGTCATCGAGAGAATGAAACGCCCCTCCGTTCGCCCCTTCAGGTGGACGTGCAGCAGATCGAAGGCAATTCGTTTTTCCCCGTCCGGGGACTCTTCTTCCGGCACGACCAGAAACACGGACTCGCCTTTTCCAGGGCAACGTGCCAGGCAGGCCTCGCGTATCTCTAGGGCCGTGCTGGCACCACCAAAGATGTAGATCGGTGAGGTTGAATCTCGCATTGACGCATCTTAGCTTGCAGATCCGCTTTACGCCCCCCGCCAGGGTGATGAAATTCAGTCCGGCAGATACAAACACGGAGTGCCGATCTCGCCTGCGCCGGGGGCATTGGTCAGGGCTGACAACGCCGCCGCTCAGGGCGTTCTTCGGCAACGGCGAATCACGTCCACCACGCGTTGCAAATCTTGATCGCTCATTTGCGAGCCACTGGGCAAACAGAGACCTGTTTCGAAGGCGTGTTCGGCGAAGTCCCCACCAAACCGCATTGACCGGGAGAACAAGGGCTGCGCGTGCATGGGTTTCCAGCAGGGGCGCGATTCGATGTTGCAACGCTCCAATTCCTGTCGAATCTCTTCCCGCGTGCTGCCAAACAATGCGGCGTCAACGGTCATGCACGTGAGCCAACAACTTGACCGCCCCACGGCATCGTCGGGCATGAATTTGATGCCTGGTTGATCAGTAAGGCGATCCACGTAGGTTCGGTAAATCTCGCGGCGGCGGCCAACGCGTTGATGCAATTCGGTCAACTGACCCCGCCCGATAGCCGCCAGTAGATTACTCATGCGGTAGTTGTAGCCGACCTCAGCATGTTCGTAGTGGACGGCGTCTTCCCTCGCCTGGGTTGCCCAATGCCTAGCTCTTTCGGCCCAGTCGCCACGGTTAGTGCATAGCATGCCTCCACCGCTGGTCGTCATCATCTTGTTGCCATTGAAAGAAAAGCAACTGAGTTGCCCCAGCGTTCCCGCATTGCGTTTTCCACACGTCGCGCCAAGGGATTCCGCCGCATCCTCGATCAGCAGCAATCCAAGTTCATCCGTGATTTCCCGAATGGCTTGGTATTCCGCACACGCGCCCAGGACGTCGACGACCACGACCGCTTTGACGGATCGATTCCGCTTTCGGAGTTCCATGATGGCTTCGCGAAGGAGTCCGGGATCCATGTTCCATGTCGATGCATTGCTATCGACAAAAACGGGCTCGGCACCTGCGTACACGATGGCATTCGCGGGAGCGACGAACGTCAACGTCGAAACGGGTACCGCATCGCCTGCAGCGACGCCGGCCAGGCGGACGGCCAAATGAAGGGCGGCTGTTCCGGACGACACCGCGACCGCATGCTTCGTTCCTACGAACTCGGCAAACTCCTGTTCGAACTTGGTCAGGTCGGGTCCGACTGGAGCGACCCAATTGGAATCAAAAGCCTCGTTGAGCAACTGCTTCGATGCGACCGACATGTGCGGCGGTGATAGGTAGAGCCGGCTGCTGGACGTATCGCAGTCCGCGACGGCTGATTGGGCAGGGGAATTCGACTTCATGGTTGCTTGTTACCGGGAGTGTTCAACGTCTTTGCCGCCTTGGATCGCTTGGCCGGAATGCCCATGACCGTGGTGTGGGCCTCAACATCGTTTAGCACCGCCGAGCACATTCCGACCGTCGCCCAACCTCCCACGCGGACACCTTGTCGTACGGCCGCATTCATGCCGACCAATGCCCCAGATTCGATGATGACCGACCCGGCCAATTTGCAAGCGGGAGCGAGGTGCACAAAGCTCTCGACGCGACAGTCGTGTTCGACAATGGATGCGGTGTTGACGATCGAATGCTCCCCTATCCTGGCGGCGGTGTGCACGACTGCGTTGGGAAGAACAACCGAGCCAACCCCGATGCTTGCCGTCCCATCGACGAACGCAGTCGGGTGAATCATTGTCTGCCAGCGACAATTCAATCTCTGAACCAATTGGCTGCGATGGCGATTGTCACCGATTGCCATGACCGCGGAGACAGAGCCATTGGCGCTATCGATCGGGCCTGCGACCGGTACACCCAGAATCGCGGTGCTCCAAGTCGATCGATCGTCGTCATAGACATGGTCGACCTCAAAGCCAAGTGCGCGGGCCAGCTGGATGACCACCTTGCCGTGTCCCCCGGCACCAACAACAACACATCGACGTTGCATGAGTTTTCTGCCCATCGTGGCTAGCGACGAATACCAATCCGCTTGCCTGCGCAATCGAATGCCAGCACCGCCAGCATCGAAATTCCAACCGTCGGCAGGAGCACGCCCGTGGATACAACAATGAATCGAAGCCAAAGCGGCTGAATGGCATCGACGCGCTTGGGGAATCCGGTGGTGCCCCTTCGGCGACGTGTCGCCCACATCATCAGCGACAAGACCGGAAGCGACGTCAGAAACACGATTGCCAGCAGCCAGATGACTTTGGTGCTAATTCCGCCTAC
>JBCCUO010000748.1:0-2557 GCA_039196805.1 Planctomycetota bacterium
TTCGGTGACCCCGGAGCCGAACACGACCGTATCGTGTCCTTTGCCGAACGCTTTGCTGTCCTTCAAGTCCACGTGCAGGATTCGATCCGCAAAGCGGTCCACGACTTGACTGAGTTGGATTCCCGAGCCTTCAAAGTGGCCGGTGTCCAAACAAAGACCAACATTGGGGGAGTCGACCTCCGAAAAGATCTGTTCGTAGTCCTCGATCGTCTCCAGCACATTCCCGGTGTGGTTCTCCAGCGTCACCAAGACGCCCAGATCTTCCGCTGTCGACGCGATTTGTTTGCAGACTTCGATCACAGTCTTCAGTCCGCCAGCGGTTCCCCGTCGGGATCCCGTAAACTTGACCAGATGACACCCCATCGAATGGGCGTGCTGGATCAGCAGCAATTTGTGCGACACATCCTTGATGATCCCGCTTCTGCCTTCTCCGCCAAAGCTGGTCCCTTGGAGACTGATCGGCTTCAGTCCCGCGTCCCGGCACCGCTCGCCCAGTCTTTTGATGTAGTGGGTTGAGATCTGGTCGGCATACCAAAGATTTAGCTCGACATTGGAGAATCCCATCTTGGGGATCGTCTCCATGGCTGGCTGGTGATGATGGTTGGCAAACCCGTCGGCGCAGATCGTCGCAATCGCCAACTCGACGGAGCTGAAGCCTTGGAATCCTTTCGGACTCGGTCGTGCGGCCACTGTAGTGGCCTGCGGCAAGCAAGCTGACATGCCTAACCCAGCCGCGGCCATAGCAAAGCATCTTCGGTCCATCAAACGACTCGTGGGATCAGTAGCGGGCGAATTCGAAGCGTATCGTAACGCGTCGATTATCGTCGCTGATCCACAGCGCGTGTTGAGTCGAACGCGAGCGAACGCCTATTTTTCGCTCTCGAATCGTCGTTCGAATCGCTCGATCGATACCGCCTTGCCGTCCGAATCGGACTGCACGATCGCTCCACACAAGCGAACGTCTTCCGTTGCCACGTAAAACTGGCTCGGTTCAAACGTCAACGTCGTTTTCATCACGCGGTCGATGTCGCGGCCGATGATGCTCTCATAGGGACCGCACATCCCGACATCGCATTGGAATGCGGTGCCGCCTGTCATGACACATCCATCCGCAGTCGGAACGTGAGTGTGGGTGCCTAACACGGCCGTGACTCGCCCATCAAGATGCCGGGCCATCAACTGCTTGTCGCTGGTCGCTTCGGCATGAATGTCCACCAAAATATGGGACGCCTTCCCCTCGATCGTTTCAAGAACGCGGTCCACCGCCTTGAACGGACAGTCGACCGGTCGCGTGTGAACTCGACCCAATAGCGAGATCACTGCCAGCTTGTGACCGCCGGTCACGGGGACGATCACCCACCCTCGCCCGGTCGCCTCCGCCGGGTAATTGGCTGGCTTGACGATGCGGTCACTGCTGGCCAGCACGTCAATGATCTCACGTCGACGATAGATGTGATCACCCATCGTGACGGCGTCCACGCCGACTTCGATCAAGCGGTGAAACTGACGCTGGGTTAGGCCAGTACCATCCGCGGCGTTCTCAGCGTTGACGACCAACGCGTCCAGCTCAAGCTCTTGACGTAGTCTCCCGGACAGCTGGATGACGGCGTCAAATCCAGGCTTTCCGACGATGTCGCCAAGAAAAAGCAGTCGCATCAAGACCCCACGGCTGCTTTGGATTCGATCAACGCGTCAAGCTCCTGCTTCAACTTCGGCAAAATCTCGTCGTATCCAAATGCGCCCAAGGGTTCTTCGCCTTTCTTCAAATTGACCTTTGCAGGCCCACACCAAAGGCCCAAATCGGCGTCGTCGGTTTCACCGGGACCATTCACACGGCAACCCATGACCGCAATCGTGATGTCATGATCCTTGGCGTACTGTGTCATCTCTTTAACGCTGGCCGCCAAATCAATGAAGGCCTCATTCTCCACTCGCGAACAACTCGGGCAACTGATGATGTTCAGTCCCGAATCATTGAACTTGACGACGCTGCGGACGCGGCCCGAGTAGATGTCCTGGATAATCTCCTTGCCCGCGTCAATCTCTTCCGGCTTTCGGCTGTTGGGAAGCGTCAGCGAAACACGCACCGTGTCTCCAATGCCCTTGCCAATCAACTGCTCGAAAGCAATCCGCGTCTTGATGATCCCATCGGGCGGCATTCCCGCCTCGGTGACTCCAAGATGAAGCGGAATCTCGGGCTTGATCGAAGCGAATCGCTGGTTGATTTCCACGACTTTGGCCGGATCGCTGTCCTTCAGCGAAACGACGTATCGGGTGAAGCCAAGCGAATCGACAAAGTCACAATGCTCAATCGCGCTCTCAATCATCGGTGTGATCGAGTCGGATGGGTCGTACTTTTGTTTCTTGGCCGGATCGACGCTGCCACAGTTCACTCCAATCCGCACGGCGCAGTCGTGCTGCTTCGCTTGATCAATGATGAACCGGACTTTGTCCTGCCAGGGCGAGTTTGGACGTGTTGCAAAGTTGCCACCAAAACTTTTTATGTTATTTAGGGTCTCCTAAACATATCTAGACTAGTGGTTTGCTTTCTTCACAA
>JBCCUO010000749.1:0-2548 GCA_039196805.1 Planctomycetota bacterium
CGCTTGCCCACCAGTCGACGGTTGCCGGCGGATTGATCGGCTAAATGAGGGTTTTCCGCCATTTCGCTGTTGACGATGACGCGTTTCGCCCCAGATACTCTGTTTTGGACTTGACGCTGACCGAGTTGTTCCGCTCCAGCCATTGAGTCCGGCGCTTTTGCGTCTCCCCTGTGTAAGGGGCATGCTAGGCTTCCCTCGCGGTGCCAAGCACCCGACCGTCCCGCTGAGGCGCGAACCAGTCTCGGCTCGACGATTCATTCCTCAACAAGTCGGATAGGCCCGACCAGGAGTTTTTCTTTAGTGGCGTTGGCACGACGAAGTCATCAACCAGATACACGCGATCAAACTCGCATCAACAACCAGATCCGAATCACACCCATTCGGGTTGTCAGCGAAACCGGTGAGCAATTGGGGGTGATCCCAACCGAGGACGCGCTTTCGCGGGCTCGAGACGCTGGGCTGGATCTTGTCGAAGTGGCGCCAAACGAGCGCCCTCCCGTCTGCCGAATCATGGATTACGGCAAGTTCAAGTACGACAAGAACAAGAAGAAGAATAGCGGCCAGACGCACACCAAGACGAAGGAAATTCGTCTGCGGCCCAAGACCGGTGACGAGGACATTCGCACCAAGATTCGCCAGGCCGAAAAGTTCTTATCGCACAAGGACAAAGTCCAGATCAGCGTGCTTTTTCGCGGACGCGAAATGGCTCACATCGAAGAAGGCCGCAAGGTCATGGAGATGGTGATCGAGGAACTGAGCGACGTCAGCAAAGTGGAAACGCAGCCTCAACAACACGGCCGTCGCATGATCGCGATGGTGGCTCCCAAGTAGGTCAAGTTGAGTCGCCCAATGCAACCCGCCACTCCGTCATCGTGCAGCCCGCAACACCGTCCAGCTCCGACTCCGTGAAGCTGGATCGACTCTGCGGATGGCTGGCTCAGGAAGCTCCGTTAAGGCTAGCCGAGTCGTGGGATAACGTCGGGTTGCTGGTTGGAGACCGCCAGCGCGACGTTCAGCGGGTCATGACTTGCTTGACGCTGACCCCTGACGTGGCCGACGAAGCCGTCAACAAGAGGTGCGGATTGGTTGTGACCCATCATCCGATCCCCTTCAAACCCTTGGCCAAGCTGACCACCGATTCGACCGCGGGTGCGATTTTGCTGAGGCTGATCGAAAACGGCGTCGCCGTTTACTCCGCTCACACCGCGTTCGACTCCGCCAGCGAAGGCATCAATTCGCATTGGGCTGACGCGTTCGAACTGATCGACTCGACTGCGTTGATCCCTGAAACGATCGAGTCGCCCGACCAGAACACCGGTCCGACTCCGCTTGGAGCCGGACGCTACGGACAGCTTCCCCAATCGATGTCACTGCGATCCTTCATCGACCAGGCCGCACAGCTGACAGGCGCCTCGATGCCGCGGATCGTGGGAGATCCGAAGCGGCAGATTCAAAAGGTGGGATTTTCCTGTGGATCAGGAGG
Organism: Planctomycetota bacterium; assembly: GCA_039196805.1. Classification (GTDB taxonomy): domain Bacteria; phylum Planctomycetota; class Planctomycetia; order Pirellulales; family Pirellulaceae; genus JBCCUO01. The sequence goes on from JBCCUO010000749.1 coordinate 1,484, forward strand.
CAGCTTTCAGGCAGCCCCCGACCGATGTGGGTGCGATGCGTTGCTGACCGGAGAGGCGACCTTTCACGTCTGTCTAGACGCTCGGGCCCGCGGCATTGCGTTGGCAATGATCGGCCATTACTGCAGCGAGCGATTTGCGATGGAGCGATGGGCAAAACGAATGCAGGGTGAGCATGCTGAGCTGGAAATCTGGGCCAGTCAATCTGAAACGGACCCGGTCGTGCCGCTTTGACCCAAAGCGGATGCATGCCCCCGTTTTCGCGTTATCCTGTGGGGCACAGAGGATTCTGGGGGCACGAGAGCGAGTTGCTGACGGCCTACCATGGTCCGTTGCGGATGTCGGAACAGCATTTGCCCAGCTGTCGGCGAGAGAAGCTGACTGCCAGATTGGATCGCGGTCGTAGGGTCATGAAATGAATCGACGAGTCGCTTTTCCGAACGACGTCGACGCAGAGGAAAGAAGAATAATCGTGATTGCGAAACCTGAACGCTGGTTGGCAGCCTTGCCGGTCTACAACGAGGCCAAGACCGTCGACGGAATCTTGGACCGCGTCCTGCAGTACAACGATCATGTGCTGGTCGTCGACGACGGCTCCAGCGACGGGACGTCCGAGCGGCTGCGGCAGCGTCAGGACGTGCACGTGATTCATCACCCCATCAATCGCGGGTACGGCGCCGCGCTACAAACAGCGTTTCAATTCACGATCGCGGAGGGCTATTCCGGGGTCGTGACGCTTGACTGCGATGGCCAGCATCAGCCGAAACGGATCCCGCGATTCATCGAGGCCGCGTCCGCTGCCGACATTGTCTCGGGCAGTCGCTATTTGAAGCGGTACGAGGGTGATTCGGAGCCGCCCGCTCAGCGAATGTTCATCAATCGCAAGATCACCGCCGAACTGAACCGGCGATTGGAACTGAATCTGACCGATGCCTTCTGCGGATTCAAGGCATATCGGGCCGAAGCGATTGAGCAGATGAAGATCACCGACCCCGGCTATGCGATGCCGCTGCAACTGTGGGTCGAAGCCGTCGCCGCTGGGCTTCGAATCATCGAGATCCCGGTCC
>JBCCUO010000750.1:0-2548 GCA_039196805.1 Planctomycetota bacterium
CAATCGCGCCGTTGTAATGGCCGTAAAAGTGGGTGAATCCGCGGTTGAGTGGATGCCACTTCGCTTGCCGGTGTCCCAGATGCCATTTTCCAAACGCTGCCCGTTGATCGTAGCCAAGCTGCGCGAGTGACTCGGGCAAGGTGCGTTCGTCGATCGGCAAACCGTAGTTGATGTGGGGCGCGATCACACTTCGAGCCATCCCCATCCGAATCGGATAGCGACCAGTCATCATTCCGGCACGCGTGGGCGAACAGATCGGCGCCGCGTAGAAGCGATCCAGTTCCACGCCGCCGGCGACCAACCGATCGATGTTGGGCGTCTCGGCGCGCTGGGCGTGGTAGCTGACATCGGCCCAACCAAGGTCGTCCGCGACGATCACAACGATGTTGGGTGGATCAGCCTGGACTGGCATCGCGCGCAGCGTGGCCCACAGAGTGAGCAGGCAAACCGCGATCAGTGAGGGGGAGGGGATGAGTTGCATCGGAGTTCTTCTATCGATGGAGGACGATCTTAGGAATTGGATTCACTCACCCTCCGGGAGAGTCGCCTCTCGGGACAGGCCCTCCCCGGGCCTGAGAGTCCGGCTCTCCCGCAAGGAGGTCTGGCAGTTATCAGGTTGATCAATCCAGCGGACTTACCAATATCACCCTCCCTCTGGGAGGGTCGAAGGCGAGGAACGAGTCTTCGGGGAGGGTTCACGACTGTCTGGGCATACAACGAATGCACGGCGCCCTCCCCGCGTGAACTCGCTCAGGCTCGTTTCGCGACCCTCCCGGACGGAGGGTGAAGTAAAACTGCACGACGTCCAAGCGGGAGGGTGGTATCGCTTTTGTTTCTTCTTTTGCTAATCGCTAACAGCCAACCGCTGCTACCGCGAGTCTGCCCTAGCAATCGCCACACAGACTGACTTCCATTCCCAATTCGGCCGCAGCGACCGCTTTGGCTTGCATGGCAGTAACTGCTTCGGCTTTTGAGTTGGCGTACGCAACATGAATGTGGTTGGCCTTGTGGCGAGCCATCATTTGGTTGCGACTGACGCCGTGCAGCACCGCATGCATCACAGGCCACTGCATCGTGGTGGCATTCCATCGCCGCTCGGTTTCATCGCGTGGCAACTCGATCGCCGATGCCAGACCAAGATCCATCTTCAATCGGTCGTCCTCGACGAAGATCCGTGACCAAACCACGTCGCCGGGCCGGCTGATTCCACGAACAGTGCTACCTCCGGCTGGAAAATACATTGCCGGCTGTCGAAAACCCTCCGCCGCCGACCACCCCCCATCGAAGTGAGACGCCGGCACGGCGCCACTGATCTCAAGCACCCAAACCTCGTCGTCAACCGTTCCTGACGCATCGCGATCGGACCAACGTAAGTCGTGCAGCGTGTTTTCAGTGGGCTGGCCCAGAGCGGCGTGAACACGCTGGGTCAGCAGCCCGTCCAATCCGGCGCACTCGTCCACTTCATTAAAGTGCGTGACGGGTACCCCCGCGTACAGTTCACGGGAACCATCACGTGACGTCACCGGCGGACGCACCGAATCGTTCAGCATGCCCTCGACCAAGTCACTGGCCGGTAGCAGGTCCTTCAAGCCCTGCTGGTATTGAATCCCAATGCAGTCGCAACCGAAGTCATCAGCGATTCGAACCGCAGCAATGTACGTTCGGCACTGATCCAAAATCTGAGCATCGGTGAGATGCTCCGCGTGGTTGGGTCCGGTATGGAACTTCATCCCGGCTTGATCGAGCCATTGGCGGACCGCCAAGGCTTCGTCGTCGGAAACCTGCTTCGTCTCATGATAAAGAGCCGACTGGCTGAGCCTCTCCTTGAACACACCCACCGGATTGAGCAAGTGATCGGGAATGATCGCGTTGAACATCCCCATACAACCCTCGTCGAACACGCCCATGATCGCTTTGTCTTTGCGAAGCGATGACGCGATGCGCTGCCCAACTTGCTTGGCCTGGTCCGTGGCGGTGGACAAATCGAAAGCTCGAACGTGGGACGTGTCGTGATCCACAAAACCACTGCCGAGCCACTGTCCCAGCTTCTCTGTGAACCATTTGTCCTGAAACGTTTCGCTCCAGAGCGAGCTGTACTTGACTCCCGCCTTGGTCAGAGACCCGTTCAAATTCAGCAATCCGACAAGACCCGGCCAGTTGCCCGACCAGTTGGCCGCGGTCAGAATGGGGCCACGATGCGTGGTCAGACCCGCCAAGACATGGTGCGAGTACTGCCAAACCGCTTCAGCGACGATCAAGGGTGCATCGGGGTCAATGCTTCGGAAGACTTCGATGCCCTCTTTTTGCGACGACAGAAACCCGTGGCCTCGCGCCTCGTCACACACGTGCCCGCGAACCACCGTTCGGCCATGCGCTTCGATCGCGGCGATCAGTGCGGCTTCCATTTCTTGCTGCGCCGGCCAGCAAACCTGGTTAGCCGATTCGCGGAGATCGCCTGAAGCGATCAGGGTGATGGGGTGAGTCATCGTGTGTTGGATTGAGCCTGTGAATCAAAAAAGGGTAGGAAAGCCCGCGGTGATGCGCAGCG
>JBCCUO010000751.1:0-2547 GCA_039196805.1 Planctomycetota bacterium
CCGTTGCCCCGCTCGGCTTCGTCTCACTCACCGCAGTTGATGAACTCCAGCGGTTGCAGTTCAGTGACGTCAGCGACGCGGATCGCGATCTCGCCGGAAAGGAGTTGGCGGAATGTCTTGCCGACGATCTCTCCTCGCCAGCCTTTCAATAGCGCTGGTTCGGGGTCATTCTTACGACGATCCAATTCGTAGCCCAACAACTCCCGAACGTCTTCCGCGTTACCGACGATCGGTGGTGCCAACTTGTGCTGGCGGCTGACACAAGCGATCGACGTGGAAAGAAACTGGCTGAGCATCGGAGAAACGACTCGGCGCGAACCCCTTGGCTTTTTGGGCAAGTCTTCCTCCGGTGTATCCAGTGCCTCCCCAATCGCGTCAGCGATGGCGTCGTAGTGCTGGACAAAATTGCGACGTTCCATGCCTCGGATACTGCGGATTTTTTTGACATCGGATGAACCACGCTTGGCCAGTTCGACCATCAAGTCATCCCGCATCACGCGCCTCGCCAGCTGATCCATTCGCCTCGCACGGTCTTCTCGCCAGAGCCAGAGCTGGCGAACAATTTCCATTTGCCTCGGCTTCAAACCGGAGCATCCGCTGACACGTCGCCAGTTCTCTCGGTTCTCCGCGTCGATCACCTTCTGCTGAAACCCGACCGTTTCCTCATCCAACCAGTCTTCGCGTCCCAGCTTGGAAACCATCGACGAAACCTTGCGATAGATCTCTTCCAGATCGGTCACGTCGTGCAATGCATAGACCAACTGGTCTCGCGACAGCGGGCGATGCCGCCAGTTCGTTCGGGTCTCACCCTTGGGCAGGGTCTTGCCAACGATACGATGCACCAACGTGGCCAAGCTGGCGGGGTATTCCATGCCGACGAAGCCGGCGGCCAATTGAGTGTCAAACAGGCCCGCGATCGGTTTTCCGGTGAAGCGGTAACAAAAACGGCACTCCTCGCGGGCCGCGTGAGCGATCACGGTCCTGCCTGGCGACGCCAGCAGATCCCAGAAAGGTTGCGTGTCGCCGACCGGATAAGGGTCGATGATGGCCAGTCGATCCGCGGCGGCGACTTGAACCAGACAAAGCTCCGGTCGAAAGCGGTCTTCGGAAACGAATTCCGTGTCAAAGGCGATGAGTGGGGCGTCGGCGATCGACTCGCAAAAGCCAGCGAGCTCGTCAGCCGTATTGATTGATTCGTACTTCAACGGAGTTCCTGGTCGGAATTCGCTTGTTCCATCAGCTGGGCGTAGCGCCGCCACCCGCCTAAGTTGCGGCGCTGCAAAAACCCGATAACGTTGCCCTGTCCAGAATAACGGCCCCGCCATTGGACTGTAGTCGGATCAACAAGCCTCTCTTCGCGCCAACGACGTGACAAAACGACACGAAACGCCTCTTAGCAAAATCACTGCGAGTGATCGTCAAAGGCTGGACGATTGTGGCGGGGCTGCGGATCAGTCCAACGATGCTAGCCCGCACCCACGATTGCTGGCCAGCGTCCGTGATCTTCGTGAAGCCGCAACGGTGCTGCAGGCGGGGGCTTCGATCGTCGACCTGAAAGAGCCAAACCACGGGCCGCTCGCCCCCGTCGATCCGGAGATCTGGACCGAAGTTGCAGGCACGTCGCCAACCGATGTGCAACTGTCGGCTGCTTTGGGCGAAGCGGATCAGGCGACTCAACTCGCCAGCTTGTTGCCCGGTCAGTTTCGATTCGCCAAGCCGGGAGTGAGTGGGTTGGCAGCAGCGCAGCATCTAAGAGTGCTGTGGTCGGATGTCGCCCAGCAGTTGGGTAGCCTTACCGAGATCGTCGCGGTCGCCTACGCGGACCATGATTCCGCCGGTTGCCTTGATCCGCTATCAATCCTGCGAACTGCCGTGGATCAAGGGCTGAAGTGGTATTTGATCGACACCTACCGAAAGAACGGCGCGTCGACGCTGGACCACCTGACACCGGACCAGTTGTCGGGCATCGCTGATTTCGCCCGTCAGAATGGCGTGCAGTTCGCACTGGCGGGATCGCTGACGCTCACGCATGCCCGCTCACTCAGTGAACTCGGTATCACGCCGGACATCTTCGGCGTCCGCGGGGATTTGTGCGCCGGAGACCGCCGCAGCACAATCGATGCTGCCCGCGTGCGGTTGTGGGTTGAAACATTGGCCCGGCTCCCCATTGCCCTAGGTCCCTAACGCAACCGAACTCAGCCGTAGGGGACGTTTTGAAGTTGCGCACTTCATTCCTCGGAAACGGTTTGCGTTGCGAATCACGGCAAGCTGGAAGACACTCTCCCTTCGGGAGAGTCGGCCTCTAAAGGCCGGAGACGGTCTGTTCTGAGCCCTTGTATGGTTGTGTCAGCACCTTCGAGTGCTCCAATGATTCATGTCGGTGCTGTCGGGTCTGAGCGTCGCGACGAGCCGATAGCACCGGCGGCCGATGGTAGTTCGATGGCCCTCTGTTCCGCAAACAGCGAGAACGTCGGGGAGCTGGATCGCCGTCGGTCTTTGGACAAGAGCCCGAACAGCCGCCAGAGCCGTCCGACCAACAAGTCGACG
>JBCCUO010000752.1:0-2533 GCA_039196805.1 Planctomycetota bacterium
CAAGTCAAAGCCGTGTTGGCCTGACGAGCGTGCTGAAACATCTCCGCGGCGTCGTGCGTTCCCATTTCCAACATGCTGAGCGCTCGCCCGGCGTGGGTTTGGTACGGTTTGAAGGTCTCGCCCGCCTGCTGAGCGATCAGGGAGATCTGATTGCTGGGGGTCATCACAAACCGAACTCGCGTGTCGCCGACCTGCGGGTTTTGAATTTCCTGTCCGACAAACAACGTGTCGCTCCCAACCAAGGTCATACGATCAGACATCGACTCGGGGATGTTCGACTCGTTGAGCACTACCGACTCGCTGCCGCTGATCTGTCCGACCATGCTCTCGGGCAGTTGGAAAGCCCCGACCGTGACCGCTTTCGCCGAAATCACCTTGGCCGGAAAAAGCATGCGGCCCGGGTTTTCATGTCCTTCGCTGTGATGAAACCGTTTGCTATCGATCGCGTCGTCTGACCAAACCGTTTCGTAGGTGTAGGTTTTCTCGGTGGTCGTACCGCCGCCTAGCTTTTTCTTTTTCCTTGTCTCAACGTCCTCGGTCCATTGATACATCTCCGTGATTCGTCGCAGTCGAATCGCATTGACCTCGATACCAAACTCCGCATCGGAGAGCAATTCGCTGGTGATTGCGGTACCCGTGACGTGAACCAACTGGCCGTCGTTGACGGGGTCCACCCTCTCGCTGGCGACCGAGCGTGTCGCTCCTTCCCCTTCGTCCAGGCTGCGAGCCGTCTTGACCGCCCGCCCTTCGTTCCAGAACAACAGCGGGAACGAAACCAGGATCACGATGCCGCCGATCAAGATGCCTTTGATCGAGTTGCCAATCCGGGAAAACCATGACTGGTGGGTCGTTTCGGTGAAGACGTTGCTCATCGGTGGCCTCCGGTGGGCTAGGCTCTGTTAGCGGTCAGCGGGATTCGTTCAGCGGGGATATCGTGCGGCGCAATGCGGCAACGCCATTTGCAATCAGTAGTCAGCCTCGGTTCTGCCCACTTTTTGAACCGCGGGTGGTACTTAGCTCGTACGTCGATTCAGGATGCAGGTTGATCTAATCATTACCGAGTTAAACGTCGGCGGAGCCGAACGCAACTTCGTCAATTTGGCGATCGGTCTGGCCGATGCGGGCGACGATGTTCGAGTTTTCTCGTTGGGACCGCTTCCGCACGGTGAACAGGCACAGCTACTCAAACGTCTTCAACATCGAGGGATCGACATCGTTTCGGGACAAGCAACCGGATGGCGAAGTCTACCGCATTGCTATGGGCGACTTCGCCGCTGGATGCGTGGTCCAACTCGGGAAATCTGCCAGACGTTTCTCTTCCATGCAAATCTTTTGGGTGGATTGGGCGCCAATTCCCGTCAATATCGTCGGATGATCGGTGGCCTTAGGGTCGCCGAGGACACGGCCTGGCGGTGCCGATTGGAAAGCTTGGCGGTAAGGCGAATGGATCGATTGGTGTGCGTCAGCGACGCGGTTCGCCGATTTGCCCAGCGGCGGCTTGGGTGCCGAAGCGATCAAGCGACGGTCATTCCCAACGGCGTTGATGTCGACACGATCCGACAGTCCGGACCCTTTGACTGGTCCCGCGTCGGTTGGCCAAGCGACGCCGTGGTCAGTCTGTTTGTCGGTCGCTTGCACCCGCAGAAAGGGATCGTAGACCTGCAGCGGCAAGTCAACCGCCTGGCACCGAAAGACGACCCGAAGCGTCGCTTGCTGATTGTTGGCGACGGTCCTCAACGGGAATCGCTTCAGAGCTGGGCACGCGAACAGGGCGACCAGCGGGTCCAGTGCTTGGGATGGCGAGACGATGTCGCTGCTTTGACCAACGCCTGCCGCGTGTTGATTCTGCCCAGTCGCTACGAGGGCATGCCCAACGTGGTCATGGAGGCAATGGCGGCGGGACGCCCAGTGGTGGTGAGCGGAGTGGAAGGCATCGAAGAGCTTGTTCCATCGAATGCACCTGAGCAGGTCTTTCGCGTGGGCGATAGCGAAGCGATGGCGGGTCTGGCCGAACGGTTCCTCGCCGACCCCGAGTTCGCTGCCAAGGTCGGAGCGACCAACCAACAACACATGCGATCAAATTTTTCGATCCAAACCATGGTCGATCGATATCGCGCCCTGTACCAGTCCCTGCTGTAGTTGGCTAGCGCGACTTCCTAGCGGTAGATGCGCAAACACAGGAAAGACAGCGCCATCGTCTTTGAGTTGTAAAAAGCTCGTACTCGACGAAGTCGTACTCATACTCAACGCAGTGGTACTCGTACTCAACGACGCCGTACTCGTACGCAACGGCATCCGCGAGACAACGCCATCGAGTACGAGTACCGGCGAGACGCCTGAGTACGAGCACGACCCGGAGACGAAGAATCCAGGCTCTGAACAACAACGCAAGGAGCGATAACGGCGAAAGAAGGCACGACGCGGTCAATCGCATTTTGGCCCAACGGGCCAGTCGTTTGCCGAGCCCAGGCCGCAGGCCGGGGAACGTAGTCGAAAATTCGGAAAGGAGGGGCGAAGGGCCGGTCGGTTGCCC
>JBCCUO010000753.1:0-2531 GCA_039196805.1 Planctomycetota bacterium
CGAATGGCGTCTTCGCTATCGATTCTGGGCATCGCGCTGGGGGTCTCAACGCTAGTTTTGGGGTCGTTCTTCGAGGACACCGTCGACTACGTGCTGAAACTACAGTTCGAAAAGGCTCAGCGCCAGGATGTTACGTTGACGTTCAACGAAACGCTTTCAAGCCGAGCACTTCACGATGTCGGGCAGCTGCCGGGGGTCATCGCGATTGAACCGTTTCGCAGCGTGCCAGTCCGCGTGCGCCGAGGAAACCAAAGGCATCGATTGGGACTGATGGGCCTGGACAAGGAACCGCAGCTCTATCGAGTGCTGGACGACCAGGAACGATCGGTCAACTTTCCAGTTCGTTCCGGCCTGACGATCTCGCAGAAATTGGCCGAGATCTTGGAGGTCGATTTGGGTGACTCGGTCGAGGTGGACGTGCTTGATCGCAGACGAACGACCATCCCAATGACGGTCGCCAGCATCTTTCCAAACTTCACTGATCCCGCCGCGTTCCTGAATCGCGGACAGCTTCATCGCATCCTACAAGAGGGACCTCAGTACTCCGGAGTTTTCCTTTCCGTCGATCCGCTAAGGATGGACGACCTGTACCGAGAGGTGAAGCGAATTCCGACCGTTGCCGGATTGCTAGACAAGAATGCGGCCAAGAAGAACTTAGAAAGTACGATCTCGGAAAGCACAGCGGTGATGCGATTCATCAACGGGTTCTTTTCGATCACGATCGCGTTGGGCGTGATTTACAACTGTGCGATCATCATTTTGGCCGAACGCGCTCGTGACCTGACGACGTTGCGGGTCATGGGGTTTCGCCGCCGCGAAGTCTTGACGGTATTGCTGGGCGAGTTGGCTGTGCTGACCATTCTGGCGATCCCGGTCGGCTTGCCCATCGGCTACTGCTTTGCTTGGTACGCGACGCTGGCCTTGGACACCGAGACACACCGTTTTCCGTTTGTCATCGAGCGGTCCACCTACGTTTATGCCACCTCCGTAATTCTGGTGGCCTCTAGTTTTTCGGCAATCTATGTCAAGCGGATGCTGGGATCCCTTGATTTGGTTTCGGTGTTGAAGGTGAAAGCATGAAAGGGAAGCACACGAGCAAATGGATTCTCGCCTTGTTCTTAGCGGGGAGCGCCGCTGCCGCATGCTACGGTCTTCAGCCTGACCCTATCGAGGTTGAGACAATGTCGCCTGTACGCGGCTCACTGGAAATCACCGTTAACGATGATGGCGAGACTCGGATTCGCGACAAGTACATTCTTTCGACCACAGTGACTGGGAAGATGTTGCGGTTGGACCTGGATGCTGGGGACGAAGTGCATGCAGGCGAGACTGAGCTGGCGAATATCCAGCCGTCTGACCCCACGCTGCTGGATCCTCGAACACAGGCCGAAGCCGAGGCCCGGCTACGAGTCGCCGAGGCGGCTTTCGACCAAGCTCGCTCCAAAGTCTCGCGTGCCCGCGAAGTTATGTTGCTGGCCGAGCGAGATGCCGAACGCGCCACAAAGCTGCTCTCTGAATCCGCGATCTCGATGGAAGACTACGATTCGGCCAAACACCGCTCAAGAATGGCGATCGCCGATGTTGGATCGGCGGAATCGGCCCAGCGCGTGGCCAAGTACGAAGTGGAGCAAGCAGCCGCGGCGCTGACCTTCTTGGATGCCGGAAACGCCGAGCGACAAGATCGCACGTTCCAAATCGTTAGCCCGATCGAAGGCAAGGTGCTGCGGATCTTGCGCGAGGATTCTGGCTTTGTTTCAGCCGGAACCGAACTGTTGCAGATCGGTGACCCGCGTGACTTGGAGATCGAGATCGACGTGCTTTCGACCGATGCCGTCAAGATCACACCCGGTGATACGGTGCGGATCGTTCATTGGGGTGGTGACCAGCCCTTGTTGGCGCGGGTGCAACGAGTCGAACCGGCTGCCTTCCTGAAGGTGTCCGCACTGGGCGTGGAAGAAAAGCGTGTCAACGTGATCGCTGACTTTGTCGACCCCTGGGAATGCCGTCAGACGCTGGGGGACGGGTATCGCATTGAAGCTGAGATCGTTGTTGACGCGACTACGGACGAGTCGCTGAAGGTTGCCTCCGGCACCCTGTTTCGCGATCGCGAACAGTGGCACGCTTACCGTGTGGTCGATGGCGTTGCTCGGCGGATCCCCGTCACGCCCGGTCGTTCCAACGGCCGAGAAACTGAAATTTTGGAAGGCGTCAGTGAAGGTGACGAACTGATTGTGCATCCCCCCGAATCCGTACACGACGGCACGGCCGTGACGCCGATCGAAGGGGAATAGCGATGAGCGGCCAGCTGACAGCGGTCTGCAGCTGCGGCGAGGTTTGAACTCTTCAGCTGCGGAGTAGCGCCATTGGATAGCCTGGGACGAAAGTCCCTGGTAACCGGCCACCACAAACGGGATTCTGGGAGTCGCGGAGCGGCGATGTTCGGGTCGATCGTCAACATCGACGCTTCACAGTTGAAGAGACGAGGCCTGAATGGAGCAAAATTGGGACCCACGCCACCGCCGCAATGCACC
>JBCCUO010000754.1:0-2529 GCA_039196805.1 Planctomycetota bacterium
GGATCAACGATGTTGTCGAGGCAGCTGACGGCGTAGAAGCGTTGGCAGCGTTCGGCGATGGTACGGGGTTCGACTTGGTGTTGACCGACTGGAACATGCCTAACATGAACGGGTTGGAGTTGGTGACGGAGATCCGTCAGCGTGGGCACAAGCACCCGATCATGATGATCACGACCGAAAGCGAGAAAGCTCAAGTCCTTCGCGCCATTCAGGCCGGAGTGAACGACTATCTGGTCAAGCCGTTCGACCAGGAGATGTTGACGCTCAAACTTGAACGCGTCTTGCCCAAGCCTCAAACGGCTTAGCTTGAGTCGTTCCATCGGCAGCGAAACACCACCGTCAATGGGGCCGGTGGGCTTCCCCTCGTAGAGAAAGTTGAATGACACTCACTGTAGATACCGAGTCAGCGGTCGCAGAAGTCCTGGATCGGTCGATTCGCAACGCGTTCGAAACCATGCTCGGTGAAACACTGACCGAGCTTCCCAGGTCCAGCCTCCGGCCGCACGAAGGCAACACAGGCAAAAAATGCTTGACCGTTGTTGTTGGTCTTTCGGGCACGCTCAACGGCACACTTGGAATGTGCCTTAGCGGAGCAGCAGCACGCTGTTGGACCAAGGGGCTGATCGATCACGACTCGGGCGAGATTGACCAAATGGTCATCGACGCGGTCAGCGAGCTTGGCAACATCGTTGTGGGCGGAACGAAAAGCCACCTGGAACAGTTCGAGTTGTCGATGGGGTTCCCGTCGGTCGTTCGCGGAGGAGTCGACAAACTGGGATTCAATTCCGACATGACCCCAGTTTGCACGGCCTATCAACTCTGCGGCGAAACGGTCACGACGCTGATCTCCTTGAGCGAAGCCTAGACCAGCGAGTTGAGCGAAGCCTAGACCAGCGAGGCGACAGCGGGTGTCTGTTGCTGAGCAGCCAAGTGTTTGGCCTCGGTGCGATACTCGGCCACCTTGGAGGCGAGCTGTACGGAGGTCTGGACGCCAAAGTTCTTCAGCAGCTTCGCACGCTCCAGCTCGACCGTTCTCTGAGACACCCGAAGCGACGTGGCGATGCGCTTGTTCGGCATGCCGGAGAGCATCCGTTCCAGCACACACTCTTGCCGCGGAGTCAACTCCGCGAGTCGCATGCGTACCGACTCCAACTGTTGGCGTCGCTGCAGTGTCGCCGCGTCCGAGGCAACCGCCATCTGAATCGCCGCAGCCAACTCATCGGGAAAGCAGGGTTTCTGCATCAACGTCAAAGCACCGGACTTCATGAACGCCACCGCGACGGGAACGCTGGCGTGACCGGTGACGACCACCGTCGGCAACGCATCGTGTCGCTTCGAAATGATCTCAAACAGGTCCAGCCCGCTCTGTTCGCCCAGGTAATGATCCAACACCAAGCAGCCGGGACGACTGCGGGTCGGTAGTTCCTGAAAGTCTTCCGGGCAGCTGAATCCCTGAAAGTCGTAGCCCAACGACTCCACCAGCGCCTTCACGCTTTCCATTTCGGTGGGATTGTCTTCCACCACGTAGACCGTGGCTCCTTCGATCTGATTCTGAGTCATGTGAATAACCTTTTTTGGTTAGTTGCCCCGCGACGATTTCGTAGACGTCGCGACTGGTGACCGATCTTGGTCAATCGCCCGCCAAAACGTGGTTGGAATCGGGCCTCACACGAAAACGCGGAAAGTGACTGCGACAAACCGAATCGGAAAATAAGGATTTCTCGCAGCCTCCCCATATGGGAAGAATTCCGACCTCAGTGGGAGTGTAACCGCTTGGGAAGCTCGACTCCGGATCGAACTGCCTGAGCGGAATCGCGCATGGTCTCCGTCGTAGCGAGAGCCGGGAAGGCTTTCGGCGGGCCTTGGACGCACGCCACTGCGACTCGAAACTCTTGGCAAGCGCTTCGTCAGTTTCGCTACGGGAGGTGCAGTTCGCCCCGAACCATGAACCCGATGATGGCACCCACCAGCAGGCACAGCGGGACGGCAATCGCCAGTGTGATCGCGATCGCCAGTGAATGGCTCGGTTTGGGTGCCGTGTGAATGATCGGGATGCTGGCCACTGATTCGCTGCTGCCACCACCGGGCAAGGGAGGCTTCTGCGTCGTATCCACCGGAATCGCTTGCAGTCCTCCCGAACCGTGCGAGCTTCCTTCGGCGATGTCATCCGGGCGGGAGATCGGCTGGTCCCGTAAGCCTGCGGGGTCGATGGGCGGCGGAGGGGGCGTCCAAGACTGCCTGACGATCGGCCGATCGACCACATCCAAATCGGACTGAGCCCAAGGCTCCAGTCGCTCCGCCACTTCGTTCGCGGTCGCGATCCGTCGACCCGGGTCTTTCTCCATCATGTCGGCGATGACGTCGACAAAGTCCTCGGTCAACTCGGGGGCGAACTTGCGTGGATGCCACGGTGTTTGCTCACAATGTCGGCGGCACTTGCTGCGTGAGTCACCGCCGGGAAACGGAACCTTGCCTGTACAGGCGTAGTAGAGGGTGCACCCCAGCGAGTACAGATCGCTCGGCGGCCCC
>JBCCUO010000755.1:0-2525 GCA_039196805.1 Planctomycetota bacterium
CCCGCGATCATCTTCATTGATGAGATCGATGCCGTTGGCCGACAACGTGGCGCCGGCTTGGGTGGTGGCCATGACGAACGCGAGCAGACGCTGAATCAGATCCTGGGCGAGATGGATGGATTCAGTGGCAGTCACGCAGTGATTGTGGTCGCTGCGACCAACCGCCCCGACGTGCTCGATCCCGCGTTGCTCCGTCCCGGGCGTTTTGACCGTCACGTCACTGTGGGTCGACCGACAATGAAAGGCCGCGAGGCGATTTTCAAAGTCCACGTCCGCGATGTTCCTTTGGGAGATGACGTGGAACTGGATCGATTGGCGGCCGGGACGGTTGGGCTGACCGGCGCCGACATTCGCAACATGGTCAACGAAGCAGCGCTTTGGGCGGCCCGCCAAGACAAGAAAGTGGTCGAGATGGCGGATTTTGACTACGCCCGTGACAAAATCTTGATGGGGGCCAAACGCGAGGAGGTCTTGCAGGAGGACGAGAAGGAGAAGACGGCTTACCACGAAGCGGGGCACACGCTGACCGCTTGGCACCTGGATGGGTCTCACGTGGTTCATAAAGTGACGATCATTCCGCGCGGACGAGCATTGGGTGTGACTCAGTACGTTCCCAATGAAGATCGATTGAGCGTCAGCAAACGAGAGTTGGATCATCAGCTGATCGTCTTGCTGGGTGGCCGGGCGGCGGAGAAGATCATCTACAACGAAACGTGCGTTGGCGCCGAGAATGACCTGGAACGGGCGACTTCAATCGCGCGGCGGATGGTCACCCACTGGGGCATGAGCCCCAAGATTGGGCCGGTCAGCTACAAGACCAGCGACGAAGATCCGTTTTTGGGACGCGAGATCCACCAGTCTCGTCAATTCAGCGAACACACTCAGGAACTGATCGACGAAGAGGTGGCGCGGATTCTCTTGGAGGCCGACCAGAAGGCCGAGCAACTGTTGCGCGAGCACCGCGGTGAATTGGAGTCGATCACGCGCGGCCTGCTTGAGAAAGAGGAACTGTCCGAACGCGAGATCACCGAGTTGATCGGACCAAGCATCCACGAAAAGAAAGGACGCAAGTCAGGCACGCCGGAGCAAACGCAAGCTCCCGTCGCGTCCGCCAAAACCGACTCCGCCACGACGGTCAGCGAAAACGCCTCGGGCGGATGATCCGATGCCGTCGAAGAAACGTCAGAAACTGCGCACCGACTTTCGCAAGAAGCACCAGGGGCGGGTTCGCCGCAGTGATCTGACGCGGCAGTTTCAAGCAGGAGACGATGACGCGCTGGCCGATGCCATCCAAGGCGAGCGGGTGAGCGGCAAAGGCGAATTGACCCGCAAGCGAACCGTCTTGGGTAGCCAGGCAGACGTCAATGATGCGGCGGGTTTGCACGTTGACCTGGATGCCTCGGTCGACCTGTTGCAGGGACGCGTGATCAGTGTTCACGGATTGCGGAGCCGCGTCATGGCGGAGGATGGCAAGATCTATGAGTGTGCCATCCGGCAAGTGCTGAAGTCGCTGAGCACTGAGCAACGAAACGTGGTGGTCGCAGGAGACCATGTTCAGTTCCGCGCCGAGTCACCCGGCGATGGGATGATCCATCGGGTCCAGCCACGGCACGGATTGCTCTGCCGAACAAGCAAGGGAAAGCAGCATGTGATGGTGGCGAACGTCGACT
Source organism: Planctomycetota bacterium (assembly GCA_039196805.1). Classification (GTDB taxonomy): domain Bacteria; phylum Planctomycetota; class Planctomycetia; order Pirellulales; family Pirellulaceae; genus JBCCUO01. The sequence goes on from JBCCUO010000755.1 coordinate 1,671, forward strand.
GTCTATTGATCATCGCCAGTGCCGCACAGCCCGACCTGAAGCCCGCGTTGATTGACCGTTTCCTGCTAACAGCAGAGCAGTGTCAGATCGAAGCGATTGTGGTGATCAACAAGGCAGACCTGATCGATACCGCGTCGATCCAGCCGATCTTGGGAGTCTACGCGTCAATGGGATACCGCGTGTTGGTGACATCGGCAGAGCGATCGATCAACGTCGACCATTTGCGTGCATTGTTGGCGGGGAAGCAAACTGCGTTGGCGGGTCAAAGTGGCGTCGGCAAAAGCAGCCTGCTGAATTGTGTTCAACCGGGATTGGGATTGGCGGTGGCTGAGGTCAGTCGCGACAACGACAAGGGCAGGCACACGACGACCGCAGCTCGGTTGATTCCGCTGCAGCAGGGAGGCGCCGTGTTTGACACGCCCGGCGTCCGTCAGTTCCAGCTTTGGGATATTCAGGCCAACGAGGTCGCCGGATTGATGCCCGATTTTCGCCCGTACGTCAGTCGTTGCCGCTATCCGGATTGCTTGCATCTGACTGAAGACGAGTGCGCCATCAAAGACGCGGTCGCTGACGCTCGCATCGATGCTCGTCGCTACGACGCCTACTGTCACCTGTTAGAAGACGACCTGTTGGCGGTTTAGAGCGGTATGTTGATCGTGGCGGATACCGCTCGGCCCAAGGCCGCAAAATTTGACGAAAATTGGGATCGCGATTAGGCTTCAGGATCAGGATGACGCCGCTTTTCTTCCGTTCGGCGTCGAATCTTTAAGGGCCGACGATGTCTGCTGACGACTCGATTCAGCCGGATGCTTCGACCATCCACCGCGACACGGCGCAGCCGGTTTCCGAGCTCTC
>JBCCUO010000756.1:0-2523 GCA_039196805.1 Planctomycetota bacterium
CGAACCTGGCGAGTTCGAGGACGACCTCGATCACCTTTCCGAGTTGAATGCGGCGTTGGAAAGCATCGACGACGAAATGGACGCTCAAGTCACAGCCCATCGTGGCCGCTACGATCTTTGCCCCGAGTGCTATCGGCAGTTCCTCCGGAATCCCCTGGGCCGCGAGATGGTTATGGAACTGGGGTTCAGCAACAACTAATTTTCTCGATGAAGCTTCAGCAGGCGACGACGCTTGCGATCGTAGTCGATGACGGCCAGTCGAATTGGCATCGGCTGACGGCGAAGTTGCTGGTCCAAGTGCGGGTCGACCTTGTCCAACAAGACGCTCTTGAGTAGCTGATCGTACGGTGCGGGGTCACGATCAAATTTGCTGGCGACCGAGTGGATCAGAGTTGGCAGCGAGTTGATCGTTTGCATCGGCTGGTGGCTTCGAAACAGTCGACGAAGCTCATGCTCCTGGGATGCCAAGTCCCTCGCCACCTGCGCTGCACGATGATCTCCGCGACGACAAGCGACCAACACGAAATGTTCATCAGCAATCGTCCGCATCGACGGTTCGATCCCGGGGAATGTGGACTCTTTGCTTTGCGCGGATACGGTGACGTCAATCAGCCCCACTCGCCATCCGGTGGGCACGGCAAAGACAACCGTGAACTCTTTTTCGCCATCCAAGACCTGTTGCCCTGTTCGACTCATCTTGAAGTACACGCCACGGCCTCGACGAATGGTCCCCGCCGCGGTCACCGCCTGGAGCGGCGGGAGCCGTTCAAACTGCCGGGATAGCGACGACTTCTTTCCTGCATCAGTTCCAACATGAGCCGCTCCGATCGTCGGCAAATGGCCATCCAAGGAAAGCCCAACCGAACGACTCGATTCATCGGAGTCGATCACCTTGATTGGCGATGCCAGATCACTCGCCAACGTCGTTTTAGGCTTGTAGTCAATGACTTCGGATGCCTCATCGCGCAGTTCGCAGCGAATTAGCCATTGGTCAATCGGCTTCTTCTGGGCCGATGACACCAACGAAGAGAGCCGAAAATGGATGGATGCCTGGTGGGTGGATAACGGCTGTTGCGAATCAGTCGTCACGTCGGCTTCGACGACCGATGGCAAGTCAAAAATCACCTTGACTGGTTGCGCAGCGAGTAGCGGATCGCTATCCGATTCGATTGTCCAGACAGTCACGCAGCCGATGATGGCAAGGGATCTGATAGCGCGGTAAAGAAGACGTTTCGCTCCCGATCCTTGCATGACAAGATGCCTCCGTTCTAGGGACCAAAAATCTCGACCGACAACCAACCTCGACATCCGATCGAGTCGCGGACGTGGCTGCGTCCACACTGGGTCCGGTCCATCCTGGAACGGCGACAGGTCCAACTCCCGTCACGGCAACGTTAACCCTGGCAGTTCCTTGGACAAGTCGTCTGACATTCGCCTCGGTGCATACGGCCTGTGCGCTGGAAACTTGACTTCGGTGAAACACAACCGCTTCACTTGCCGTTTCCTGGACCTTGACGAGGTGAATCCCGGCCATTGCAGAATGCAGCGGATCGAACTCCAACCGCGTGAAACCGATCAGCTGTGCATGCGTGGCAGTTCGCAGCCGTCCGCAATGATCTGGGCTTCCAGACCGGACAGTTCGTCCAGACGTTTCATCACCACGTCTCGATCAACAAAGTCTTCCGCCAAGCGAACGTAAGTTGTGTGGTGGCGGGCCTCACTCTCAAAAAGCCCTGCATAGAACGCCGACAGTTCAGGGTCACTCATGGCCACATGCTCGGCAAGCAGCTTAAACCGTTCACAACTCCGTGCCTCGATCAATGATGCGACCAACAAACGATCAACTGCGCGATGAGGTTCAGCAGGTCTCACCAACGCATTCAGCTTGCGACCGTAGGGCCCCGACGCCAGCCGTCGAAAGCCGATCCCACGCGAATCGAGCAACTCCAGCACCATGTGATAGTGCTCCAGTTCCTCCTCGACGATGCGCGTCATCTCCACGGCCAGTTGGCGATGGTCGGTGTACGAGTTCATCAGGTTCATCGCGGTCGACGCCGCCTTCCGTTCGCAATGAGCGTGATCAATCAACAGTTCGCCCAAAAACTGGTCGACCTGCTTCAGCCAACGGGTATCGGATTCGGATCTCAGATGAAGCATGCGGCGATCGGCGGTACGACAGTTTCGGGAAGCGTTGGATGACCGCTGGGAGAACAAGAATCGGGAAGAGGACTAGCTACCCTGCTCGAATTGATCTGACAACGCCTTGAGCTGCATACGTAGATCACCTAGTGGTCGCTCAGCCAACTCGCTGCGATCCTCGACGGGGATCCCTAGCACCTTTTGTAGCTGGCTGATCGCGCCGATTAGTTCCCCAATCTCGCGCCCTTTTTCAAGCCCTTTTTCAAGCCCTTCCTGGCGAAGTGTTTCTGCAATCGTAGGCATGGCTTCCTCTATAGCTGGCACTGGGTTTTGTTTCAGGCTCTTCAGCAGATCAACTCTCTCGACGCGATCGGTTCCGGCCAG
>JBCCUO010000757.1:0-2519 GCA_039196805.1 Planctomycetota bacterium
CGTCGGCCTCGGCGGCCGCAACGTGATCGACCACCCGCCCATCTCGCATGACGTAGATGCGGTGCGCCAACTCCAACGCCTCCTCGAACTCCGAGGTCACCATCAGGACACTCATTCCTTCCGCCACCAGCTGGCGTATCAGTGTGTGGATCTGTCCGATCGAGACCACGTCGACGCCGCGCGTCGGTTCGTCGATCAGGAACATGTTCGGCGGCTCGATCAGCCAACGGCCGAGCAGCGCCTTCTGTTGATTGCCGCCCGAGAGCGCCGTGACCGCCAGGTCGAGGCTGGCGGCCTGCACGTTGACCTGATCGGCCACCCGGTCAACCGCCCGCTGTTGGCTCCGGCGATCGACCCAGCCCGAGCGGGTGAAGCTCCGGGGTTGGGCCATCGCCATGTTCACCAACCGTTTTTGGGTGACTCGTGGACGGTGGGTGGATCGTCTCCTTGCATTCTTTTGATGGTCTGGCTGACCGCTTGAACAGCGTCTTCATCGGTCAAGGGATCGATCGAGACGCGAAAGGAAACCGTTTCGCCAGCGGGGATGGTCACCACGCGTCCTTGCTGCTCCTCAAATCCACGCGTGTTGGGATAGTTCGTCGCTGGCTCCAACCCAACCACATAGCCATCAGACTCTGCCGCAGTGTTTTTCCAGAGCACGAATCTGGGCAGACCCTTGACTGAGAACCCGACCGCCAGCCCCAAGTCCGAGTCCTTGGATTTCAGTAGCGCCGTGGTCAGATTGGACTCATCCGCGCGCAGCGTCGCGAAGTAAACCCTTTCGCTGTAACTCTCCTCCGGCGGACCGAATTGATTCCACGACTCGATCTCGCCAGCGGAAAGGTCATCCTTTGGAGCAAGCTCTTGCAGCGGAACCTCAACGGACGCGCCTTCGCCCAACACGGGCGGTCCGACGTTGATGTGGTAAAGCAACTGCATCGCGGCCGGCTTGGCCAGGTCATTGGAAACATCGTCCAGCAATTCGATCTCGCTCTGGCCGGCGCGAACGCGAACGCGGCTGCGTAGTCGAAGCCGCTTGAAGAACAACTTGGCTTCGATGATCTCCGCGATGACTTCCAGCCGACCGGAAGCTTCGTCGTATTCAATGGAAAGACTGTCCGCGGCCAGATTGGCGATGCGGCCATGCAGCGGATACAGCAGTTGCCCATCGCTGGAAAACTGTGGCGCGCCATTGCTTTCCAGACCGCAACGCACCAGCAGTTCGTCAAATCCTTCTAGCCAGCCCAGGCCGCCCGGATCCAGCACGGGGACGCGATCCGGGTGAATGGGACCGGCGACCGGTGATCGCCAGCCGAACGTGTGACCCGCCTTTTCCAGTCGCCAAATCGACATGCCTCGACTGGGCAGAATCCAGAACCGCACCGCGCCGGTGTCGACCTCGATCACTTCGACGCCGTCAGATTGGCCTCCGACGAACCGTCCGTGCCGGGTCATTAGCGGCCCCTCGCGCGTCTCCATCGTGCGTGTCAGCGGCGAAGTCTCGTCCCACACAACGCTCTGAATTCGTTGACTGACGGACCGTAATGGGTGTGCCTGGGTGCTCATGGGGGATGAAATCAGCGAGCAAGTTGATGGAATGGGTTGGATTTCGCCGAAGGAACGGTTCTACGACGCCCCTGGCGTTCTTGTACCGCTTGCGGGCAGCCAATAAAACATGCCCTCTGGCAACACACCGATGCCGCACACGCCCTGATCAGATCGAATGCCTGATCAGACCGAATCACAGATCAGATCAATTGATTCGACGATCGTGCCCGATCACATCCGTGCACTCGATCAATAACCGCTACAGAGAATTGAGCCTGCAATGAGTGAAGTCAAGTTGGATGAGGGAATGATTCAGGGCGACAGCGTCGCGTCGATCCTGGATTCCGCTCTGGATGCTGGCGGAGGTCTACTGCGTCTGACGCCCACCTGGGTTCCCCGATCGTTCCTGCATCCTGGCCGTCGGATCAAACTTCACCCCAACGATTACTACCGCTTTGGGGCTGACCGAGGCGGCATCGATGAGCGCTGGTTTGGCAGCACCACCGAAGCGGCGAACGAGGGACGTGTCTGGCACGAAGGTTTGAGCTTTTGTTTGTTCGAGGGCAAAAAATTCCTTTTGCGAGACGCCGTGGCCGAGCGCGGGAACGACTTAGTTGGGGAGTCGATCTTTGGCAAGTACCACAAGTGGCCGGTCTACTCCAAGTTCTTCGACAACATGGGACCGATTCCCCACCACATGCACCAAAGCTTTGAAGACGCGGCTTTGGTTGGACAAGAAGGCAAGCCGGAAAGCTACTACTTTCCACCCCAACTGAACAACGTTGACAACAACTTGTGTTGTAGAAACAAGTGGATCAAAAACCACTTTGAATGTGGAAATGCAATAATGTACCTTACATAACGTTCCTTGCTGCGGTAGGAAACAATTAAAAAGGGAGGTTGGGGGCAAAATTATTAAAAGGAAAATTATGATTTCATTTGTGGACATCGATTGATAAACAGGAAATGCA
>JBCCUO010000758.1:0-2512 GCA_039196805.1 Planctomycetota bacterium
AAGTCCGCGCCCTGCCAGTCATCGGTAAGCCGAATGGTCGAAAACCCAAAGTCGGCCAGGATCGCTCAAATTTTTTGGAAGTTGTAGTTCTCGCGCTGCCGAGAGTTGAGGTCAGTGTAGGCGATGCGAGTGAGGTTTAGCGGCGGCATTCTTCAGTCGGACAACAGTCGAAATCGCGCGGGACGAAAACGGGCAGGAAAACTAGGTAACGTGGTTCCCGTCATCCGCAGATATCAGGGTTCACCAAGTCTTGCCGTCGCTTCACGTGTCAATGTACCAACCGTCGTCGGGCGTCCACCAGACTTCGAAAAGGTACCGAGAGTAGTCACCGATCGCGAGCGTGCAGGTCTCTCCGTCTGCCGATACCTTGTACCGCCAGTCACCATAGAATGTTGTGCGATCGCTAACGTCGAGGTCCGCGAGTGACGGCGGGTATTCTTCGTGGTCGTCATGGAAGGATGTGATTGCATCTACGATTGGTTGCCCAAGTTGGGGCAACTCCGAGGGCGGTGGCGCGAGAAAGCACGTGAGCGTCTGAATCGGCGAAAATCCCTTAAACAGCCTTGCGGTCGCGAAGACGGCCACGCAGCCAAGGAGAAAGCAAGTCGCAATGGCAATGCGTCGACCGTTCATTGATAGACGAACAATAGTTCAAAATGACTGCATTTGCGAAGATGATCGGTTGCCGGTACGAAAGGGTCGCCTTTCCATACCTGAAATCGCGCGTGCCCGGCTCTGGTGCATGGAATGCTTCACCGCGTGCCGCTGTCATCGCGGCGTATCCGCGACAGGTTGGGCTACGAGTTGGTGATCATCCTCGTAAATGATGTAGCCGGGTTTGTCAGTGCGAACTTCTCGGACCGGAATCCCACATTCGGAAACTAGATGCACGAGGTATCGCACGTTGCGGATGCAGTCATCGGAGCCAGGCTTGAACCAGCATAGCCCGGTCCCCGCACGATGTGGACGGCGAGCACGAACGAAACGATCGGGAATCGGGAGCTCCGCGACGAACCAGTCAAGTGTTTTACGGATCTCGTCTTGGATGTATTTGGGCGACTGATCGCGGTGAAGGATATCGTACGCTGCAGCGAAAACGCCTTCAGGACGATCGATTTCTCGGTCCGGGTCAGAGGCAACGAAGCGGAGGAAGATGTCAGACACAATTTGGTCCAAAAACGTTCACAATCACGTGGCAAGGAACTGAGGCGAATGAGCGACGCGAGCACCCACGAGCGACCCCGGTACTCTAGCGAGTGATTTGGCGAAGGCGGTGGCGACGGAGTCGATCAACGTCGAGTTGGTCGCGGTCGAAGATGGGTTTGGCCATCACTGCGAAGATTCGACTAGGAGTACGAGTACGAGTACCGGGCTGCGCCCTGAGTACGAGTACGAGTTCCGCGCGGCTGTTCGTTTTTGGGGAACCGGACGCTCGCGCGTGGCGGCCCATGGGCGAGGATATCTTCTCAAGCTGATTGATTCAGTGCGGCTAAGACGCGTTGGAAATCTTGCGTGTCTTCGACCACTTCGCCGTCGCGCATGACCAACGTACGTCGCGCGTTTCTCGCGACGTTCTGGTCGTGGGTCACCAGAATCACCGTGATCTGCTGATCCTCATTTAACTCGCGGAACAACTCGATCACTTCGCGGCTGGTCTTGGAGTCCAAGTTGCCCGTCGGCTCGTCGCCCATCAAGATCGACGGCCGATTGACCAGGGCTCGGGCGATCGCGACGCGCTGTTGCTGTCCGCCAGACAACTGGCTGGGATGATGGTGATAACGATCTCCCAAGCCAACCTTGGTCAGCATTTCCAGCGCGCGATCACGGCGCTGCCGAGAAGAGATCCCGCGTGAGTACAGCAGCGGAAGCTCGACGTTTTCAAGCGCCGATGTCCGCGCCAGCAGGTTAAAGTTCTGGAACACGAACCCCAATTGCTTGTTGCGAATCCGAGCGCGTTGATCACGACTCATCGTGACGATTTCTTCGCCGTCAAGCTTGTAACTGCCGTGGGTGGGGCGATCCAAGCAACCCAACGTGTTCATCAACGTCGACTTGCCTGATCCTAACGGTCCCACCAGTGCCACGTATTCGCCCAGTTCAATGTCCAGAGTGACGGTGCGAAGCGCATGGACCTTCACTTCACCCAAGTCGTAGACGCGGCGCACGTCACGCAATTCGATCAGCGCCATCGAAGGTTCACCGGGATGGGGACTCAGCACCGCGCTCACTCGTATCGCAGCGCGTCGATCGGATCCAAGCGGCTTGCGCGACGAGCCGGATAGTAGCCGAAGAAAACGCCCACGGCGGCGGCGAACGCCATTGCAATCGCCGCAGCGGGAAGCGACACGACGATCGGCCAATCGGCGGCCGGGCTGTACGCATTGATCAGCATCGTGGCACCAATCGAAGCGCACGTTCCCAGCGTCAATCCGATCGCGCCGCCGATGCACGACAACACCACCGACTCGATCAGAAACTGTCGCAGGATGTCTTTCCCGCGAGCCCCGATTGC
>JBCCUO010000759.1:0-2511 GCA_039196805.1 Planctomycetota bacterium
CTCGCCGGTGGCGGTGTTCAAAAGATGCGGCATTCCTTGCCCGCCAAACGCAGACCCCGCCGCCGCACGCACGGCCGGTGGCCTGCCCAAAACACTTGTTCCCCTACCGGTTCTGGGGGCTGTCTGGAAAGAGCCCGTGCATCCGATTTCGGTTGTCGCGTCACCCAAAACTCGTGCGAAATGTTTGACGTCCAATCAAGAAAAGCGCTATAGTGCGGTATCCGAGAGTGACAGGCTCGGCCTTTTCTAATCTCTTCCGTCGCGAGCGGGGCTTATGCGTTCGATCATCTTCACCATTGTGATCTGCTGCGCACACGGGTTAAGTGCGGCCGATCGCGAACCAGTTCAGCTGGAATCGGAGCCACCGTTTACGGCTCACTCGACTGGACAGAACGAGCATCCGCTTGTGCTCCTGGTGGTCACCGATGACGACTGCTACGTCGCCAACGAAACTCCGTTGTGGTGTGACGCGAGCTTGCACATGCGCTGGGGATCACTGCTGCAGCAGCGTCCCGGACTGCACAAGTCGATGGTCGTACAACGTCTTCGCGCCGGCCCACCATCGTTCATGCGTGGTCAAACGAAACCGAGGCCCGGGCAACGTGTGTTGATGCTTCTGTGCGATCCGCAGTACCGGCTGCTTGGGCTGAGTGTCGGCCTGCCTGATACGGAAGGCTTTTTGCAGCTAATCGAAGACGCTGAGGAAACGGCGTCCATCCTTCAGCTGGCTGGTGACGACGACCAATCAAGCTTGGAGCAACTTGCCGACCGGACTCGACAGCGTGCTTATCGACTTTGGCGTGAAGCGTTTGATTTGGCCTGGACCGAGTTTCGCGACGGTGACTACGCTGCCAAGTCGGATGAATCTCGCAAGGAGCCGCAAGCCATGCTACTGGCGATGAACGCGCGGTTGCGGCTCGGCCTGATCGACCGTTTGCTCAGTCCCACCTACGCGACCGATGTTCGACGACGCTTTCATGTTGACTGGTCTGCGAACCGCGCTCGACTGATCGCGCTGGAACAGCACGCTGAGACTCGTCAGGCCTGGTGCGACGCGGTGACTCCGATGCTTGTGGGTACTGAGTCCGAAATCCTATGGCGCCCCCTGACGGAGCTGGTTTGGGGCCAACCGACGATCACCAGACAGCCGCTGAACCAAGAGATCGCCAGTTGGTGGAAGACGAATCACCCAGACTCGACCGTTTCGCTAACACCCACCAGCGAGTTTCGGCTGAGCGACCCGCCCGACCCCGTGGCCGCGACGGGGCTTTCAGACAAGGCAGCTAAACGGGTTAGTCAGGGCTGGCAGCAACTACAGGACCTTCTGCTGCAACACCCTCATCGCACGATCAGTCTTGATCAATTGGCAGCGTTGTATGCCGATCAAGAATTACCTAGCGTTGACTTGCTGCTTCCCCAAGCCGCGAGACACCTGCTCTTCACCGCCAATCGCCCCATACCCATGATGATTCGCCCCAACGAGTTGCCGGGGAAATACATAAGTCAAGTTCAGCGGATGAGCCGCTGACATCACTTCCGCTTAGCCGTACGTCAACCGATCGACCAACGTCTCCTAATCCCATGAGTTATCCGATGAAATGCTGGATTCGTCTGCTTGGTTTGGCACTGCCCGTGTTTCTCGGAACGGCCCACGCAGTCTCGCCAGACGCGATTCTTCAGGGCCGACATTTGTTTGAGCGACAGTGGCCCAGCCGAGATCCTTCACTAGGAAGCGATGGACTCGGGCCGCTCTACAACGGTAGGTCGTGTGTCACGTGCCACAACCAAAGTGGCATTGGTGGAGGGGGCGACAGCAAGTTCAATGCGAAGACACTTGGAATCGAGAAAATACGTATCAGCGGTGGCAATGCCCCAGTCAATGATGCCGTGATCGCGCGATGCGTCTCTTCTTTTCATCCGGGTTTTGTCCAGGCCAACGGTCAAGTGACCAACGCTTTGATCATTTCGCACCACGGTGGGTCTCAGGCATACATTGACCGGAGAATCAGCCTACTGGCAAAGAGTGGAGCGTTGTTCGACGCTGAGGGTGGTCCCATCGATGCTTCTGAGGTCAGGCAGGCGCTAGATCATCCGATCGTTTTTCGCGCCCGAGTGGGGGCTTACCAAGTCGAAATCCATGCCAGGCTGTTCCAACGCAATACCACCTCGCTTTTTGGAGCGGGATTGATCGACCGGGTGTCCGACCGCCAGTTGGAACAACTGGTCAAAGCTCAGCGGAAGCATCCTGAGATTAGTGGTCGGCCGGCCACGTTGCTCAACGGCACCTTGGGGAAATTTGGATGGCGAGCCAGCATGAGTTCCCTTTTGGACTTTGTGGATCAAGAATGTGCCAGTGAGGTCGGTCTGGAGACCAATCGTCGCCCGCAAACCACTGATCCGCTACTCCCCAAATATCGCAATCCATCGATCGATGTAAGCGACGGCCAAATCCAAGCGATAGAGTCCTTCATCGCCGCGCTTGGTGCCCCGCGACAACGCGTGCCACTGGAC
>JBCCUO010000760.1:0-2509 GCA_039196805.1 Planctomycetota bacterium
AAAATGCAACGTGGATCAGCGCGCCCATCGCAACCACGACAGGCGCTTTTCCCGATTCGGTCATTCTTCGACCGGCGTGCTCAGCTGAGCAATTAGCTCTCGAAATTGATCCTCGGGGATCTCCAGCGTTTTTGCCAAGCTTGCCAATTCGCTCTGATGGCCCGGTTGGAGTTCGCCGGACGCGCTCATCGTGTGAAAGGCAAGTCGCACAACCAAGGCTTTACCGTGTGGCGACAATGAGGCAGCCAGGCTAGCAACATAGGAATTCAACGAGGCCCCTGACTGCGCGGCCATTTCGATTTCTTGCTGGAGGGTTGCGTCCGGAATAGGCAATCCGGCAAGCTCGGTGTACTGCTTCTTGATCTCTGCTCGCTCTCCGTCGTCGACGTGGCCATCGGCCATCGCTGCCATGACCATCGCGCGTAGCATCTGCAGATTGGTTTCGGCACGCTCAGCTTCGGGATCATACGACAGGATTTCTTCCGCGAACGTACCCGCGCAAGAGCTGCATTCGACGAATCGGCCACTGACGTTCAGCGGGATCAACGGAATGAAGTAGAGCGTAAAGAAGTTGCGCACCTGCTTCAGGCTACCCTGCCGCTGAGTACTGCATTGAGGGCAATGAAAAGCGGAAGACTCAAGCGTCGAGGTCAAACCCCGAGAACCCCAAATGATCATGTTGGCTCACAGCTCACAAAGAAGACAAAGGACGAGTTCGCAAGATTGTAAACCTCACGCCCGCACCAAACCATCACACTACGAGCACCAGCAGATCTGCGAAACTGGTAAGTTACGGATTCATCCTATGACTCAGCTCCCTCGCATTTGGTCGACCACCATGCTGACTCGCGTCGTCGCTACCGTTGTTCTGAGTTTGGGACTTGGCCTTTGCCTGACCAGGGCGGACGAGTCCTCCGGCCGCACTTTCCGAGCTGGTGCTGCCGTCGCCGACATAACGCCTCCGCTGGGGATGCCGATCGTGGGCAGTTGGGATTCACCGCCTGCGACCAACGTTCACGACCCGCTACAGGTGCGAGCCTTGGTACTAGACGATGGTGAGACCCGGATCGCCTTTGCCATTTGCGACAGCGTTGGAATCCCGGCAGAGGTGTTTGACATGGCTCGTCGCGGGATCGTTGATGCCGAGCTTGGATTGGCCGACGAACGGATCCTGCTAGCGGCCACGCACACGCACTCAGGTGTCTCGGCAGGCGGGGCAAGAGATGTCGACGATCAGCGTGTGCTGGCGCCGTACCAACACCAGATCATTCGCGGCATCGTGACGGCGGTCGGGGATGCCGTGAAACGGCTGCAACCCGCGCGGATCGGTTGGACCGGAGTCGACGAACCACGAGAAGTCCACAACCGACGATGGTTCGTCAAGGACGAGTCGCTCCGCCGTAATCCATTCGGTGGCGTGGATCAGGTGCGGATGAATCCACCACGCGGTAGCAAGACTCTGATCAAGCAGGCTGGACCGATCGATCCAGAGATCAGCTATGTCAGCGTGCAGTCCGCGTCCGGCCAGCCGCTGGCGCTGCTGGCGAATTACTCGCTGCACTATGTGGGTGGCGTTCCCAAAGGTGACATCTCCGCCGACTACTTCGCTGCTTTCGCAGATAAGGTCACAGAGCTGCTCGGTGTGACGGATACGTCACAGGACCAACCCTTCGTCGCAATCATGACGAACGGAACGAGCGGGGATATCAACAACATTCGGTTCAACGACCCGAGACCGGCAATGGGAAGCTATGAGAACATCCAACGAGTGGCAACTAGGGTCGCGAATCGGGTCGCCGAGAGCCATGCTCAGCTCAAGCATCACGACTGGGCAAAGCTAGGTGCGATCGCGTCACGCGTCACACTTCGCGTTCGCAAACCCGACGATGAAATGGATCAGTACTTCCGAGGCTTGTCGAACAGAATCGAGACGGAAGCTCCCTATCATCGCCACGAGAACGTTTACGCCTCACGAGTGGAGGCATTGCGTATCGGGCCCGACAGTTACAACGTGCGACTGCAAACGCTTAGCCTTGGAAAACTGGCCATTTGCTCCATTCCGTTCGAAGTGTTCGCAGAGGTCGGCCTGGAGCTGAAAAACCGATCACCGTTTGGTGACATGTTCACCATCGAGCTAGCGGGAGGCGCGTTTGGCTATCTGCCCACTCCGCGTCAGCATGCCCTAGGTGGCTACGAAACCTGGATGGGCACCAACCGGGTTCAGAGGGACGCATCCGAAAAGATCGTTGCGACGCTGATGGAGCAAATGGCGACGTTGAAGAGATGATCGGCACGCTGCTGGACCTGTACTCAATGCCGGCGACAGACAGATTGATCTTCTCCGGCGTGACCCTCATCGATTGGCAGCCAACGTGGTTGCGAAGCGAACTGAGGCTGGGTGCGTGAACGATCATCCACCGTAACTGGCAAACGCTGTGTGCTGCTAATCGTCGATGCCCTATCTCATGAAGTTATCCGCTCCCTGATCGGTCTTGGCAAACTGCCGATT
>JBCCUO010000761.1:0-2506 GCA_039196805.1 Planctomycetota bacterium
GAAGAAACAGGGATCGAAATTGGAGGTCGTCTCTTCTCGGATGCACTGTCTGAACGTGGGGGACCTGCAACCCGCGAAGCTCGCCAGAAAAGTGCCGGCCAAGTTTCGCAAGGATCCTGACCAGGCCGACATTGGGAGCCTGAGCGACAATCAACGCCAAGCCTTGGAAGCGTTTCGACCAGCGTCGCAGGCCGTCGAAGACATCAAGCAAGAAATTGCGGACACCACAGAGAAGTGTGACGCTCTGGGTGCTCCTCAGTATTGCCTAGGTGTTCAAGATGCCGATCAGGCTCGCGATGCCAACGTCTTGCTTCGTGGCGAGAAAAACAAGCAAGGGGATCGCGTTCCGCGTGGATTTCTTTCTGCCTTGGAACGAACCATCGCGGCCAGCGATTCTCTCTCCAGTCAGATCGATGATGGCCAAAGTGGTCGACTTCAGCTGGCCCAGTGGTTGACCGACGCGGAGAACCCGCTGACTCCTCGCGTTGCCGTCAATCGCATCTGGCAACACGTAATGGGAAAGGGGTTGGTCGCCACGGCGGACAACTTTGGTACCAACGGCCAATCGCCAACGCATCCGGAACTGCTGGACTATCTGGCTGACCAATTTGTCCATCAACACGCCTGGTCGCAGAAGAACCTCATTCGATCATTGGTCCTCTCGCGTACCTACCGTCAATCGTCGAAGTTTTGTTCGACGGGCTATGCAGCCGATCCAGCCAACCGCCTCTACTGGCGGATGGATCGACGACGTTTGGAGGCGGAGGCGATACGCGATGCCATTCTGGCGGTCAGCGGACTATTGACGACCGAGCCACTCTCCGGATCGCTGGTGATGGAGATCGGTGAAGGTGAAGTGGGGCGAAACCTTGACACTGCGGTTTTGGACCGACCTTTTCACCACCGCGCGGTCTACCTGCCGATCATTCGAGGACTTCTGCCCGAAGAGCTTCAACTATTCGACTTTCCGGAACCGTCGAACGTTCAAGGTCGACGGGACAGCAACACAACGGCCAAGCAATCGCTATTCCTGATGAACAGCCCGCTAATGGTTCGCGCTTCGCAGCATTTTGCCGAAAGCCTGCTCACGTCAAACGATCACATTAGCGACCGCCAAAGAGTCATCGCGGCATCGCAGCGATGTTTTGGCCGCAGTCCAACTGCCCAGCAGATTCGATTAGCGCTCGAGTTCATTGCGCAGATGACCGCAAGCTCCAACCAAGACAACGGGCGACTTCATGCCTGGCAGGTCTACTGTCAAACGTTGATCGCCAGTGCCCCGTTCCGATACATCGACTGATCGCCCTTCACGATCACGCCCTCCCAGAGGCAAGCCATGTTTCCTTCCCGACGCCAAGTCCTCTCCGCTGCAACTTGTGGTTTTGCTTCCGTCGCGCTGAGGGATCTGCTGTCTCGGTCGTCGGCCGCGGAATCAGCGCCAAGGCTTTCCGCCGGTCCGGAGTGGCCGATCGAGGAGCCATCGAGCCCCTTGCTGCCCAAAGCACCGCATCATCATGCGTCGGCCGATCACATGATCTTCTTGCACATGCGTGGCGGGCCATCAGCGATGGAATCGTTCGAACGCAAGCCAGCCTTGGACAAGCGGGCGGATCAACAGGGGCAGAAGCGAGGTCGAAAACTGACGCCATCTCACTGGAAGTGGAAGCGGCGTGGCCAAAGCGGGCTTTGGGTTTCCGATCTATTCAAACACACTGCCCAGCATGCGGATGAACTGTGCGTGCTGTCGGGGATGCACACCGACATCGGCAATCACACGCCGGCGATGTTGCAATTGCATACGGGGTCGTTCACGTTCACGCGGCCCTCCATGGGCGCCTGGTTGCTATACGGTCTGGGAACCGAGAACCAGAACCTCCCCGGCTTCGTGAGCATCAGTCCTCCGGTGATCAACGGCGGAGCAAAGAACTACGGCTCCGCGTTCTTGCCCGCCGTTTTTCAGGGCACCGCGATTGGCGACATCAAAACACCTGTCAAGAACGCCAAGGTAGGCAACTTGAGCAACCCGACACTCACGCGGGCACAGCAGCGAACACAGTTGGATTTCCTTCGGCAAGTCAATCAAGACTACGCCCTCGCGATTGAAGATCCAGAAAGCAACGATGTCGACGCGGTCATTGATTCCTTCGAGCTCGGCTTTCGAATGCAAAGCGAGTTGCCTGACGTGATGGATCTGTCGGGCGAGACCCAGGCGACTTTGGACTTGTACGGCATCGGCGATGGTTTGCCATCGGACGATTTCGGACGACAGTGCCTTCTAGCGCGGCGGATGGTTGAGTCGGGAGTTCGGCACGTCGAATTGTGCGACGAGTTTTGGGACCAGCACAACAAGCTGGTCGATGGGCACAATGCTCGTGCGGCGGCGACCGACAAGCCGATTGCTGGACTCCTGACTGATCTGCGTCAGCGTGGCTTGCTGGATAGGACCTTAGTGCTGTGGGGTGGCGAATTTGGCCGGACGCCTGATACCGCCAAAGCCGACCTGGAC
>JBCCUO010000762.1:0-2505 GCA_039196805.1 Planctomycetota bacterium
ACGTATCGATACAAGCCATCACTGCAAAGCACGATCGTGTCTCCCGGCAACAAGTCCCCGCGCTGAACCTCAGCAAGCAGTTCACCACCCTCACCACTGCCGCCCAACACGTTCCACAGCACATTGCTCCAGCGGCTCTTCGCCTCTTCTTCGGGTGGCATTCCGCCCTGCTCCACCAGTCGGCGAGCGAGCGTGTGGTCGGTCGTCAACTGGTCGGCTTTGCCATTGCGGACCAGGTAACAACGACTGTCGCCGGCATGCACCACCCACAGCTTCGGCCAAACGACGTAGGCCATCGTCATGGTCGTGCCCATGCCGCGCAGAGCGGAGTTGTGATCCGACGCATTCAAGATTCTCCGGTGCGCGCTTCGCAGCAGGCCACGCAATCCGTCTACGAACAACTCGTCATCATCACGGTCGTCCTGAAAGAACCAGTGAACTCGATTCAGCAATTGGGTCACCAAGTGATTGATGGCCAGGCTGCTGGCTTCCTCACCGGCCGCGTGTCCCCCCATTCCGTCAGCGACGAATAGCACTTGTCCATACGTGCGGCCAAACAACCTGGCTTTCTCGTCCAGTGGCAAACTGGTCGATGTGACCAACATCGACTTGTTCAGCTGGGCGATCAGAAACTGATCCTGATTGACTTCGCGACGACGCCCCACATCGGTCAACCCAAAAGTGTTGGGGCGGGCGACGGGATAGAAACCGCTCTTTTCGATGGAGGAATTTTGGTTGCCGTCGGACATTGCAATCGTTGCAGGGCGAGCGTGAGGGGGAAGCTACCGGCGGCATCGGCTGGTAGCATCGAGCGTCAGATTAACCTCCGGCGCTGGTTTCAGCGTGACGAAAAACTCCGTTGCCGTCATCCCCAGCTGGACTTCTGGAGGAGGACTTGCCTGGCCAGCCTTGCGCAAAACCTTGATGACCAAGCCGCGATACCAATCCTTTTTCGATTCTTCGCCGGATTCTACAAGCTTCTTAAGCGAACTGCTGCGGGAGTCTGAAGTCGCGATCCGGGACGTTGCGGCGTTTCACGCAACACCCAGATCGCTCGATCGGGAAGGACTCGCTACGGCCGATGAATCGAAGGGATGCTGGTCGGCGTGGCGATCGGCGGCGCACTGGGCCATTCGACCGAATGGAAGTACGCCCCCGAGTCACGGCAGGTGCGGCATGGCCCCGTTCTGGATCACCGGGCTGGCAATCGCAGATGCGGTACCTAATCGAATTCGACGTGGCCTAGTCGATTCGGTGGGGGCGGTTACCCTTTGATGCAGTCCGGTCGGCATCTCACTCTACGGTTCCATTGTGATCATCGAAGTTCTGCGGGACGACATCACCACCTTGCATGTCGACGCGATCGTCAATGCGGCGAACGAGCGAATGCTTGGCGGCGGCGGTGTCGACGGAGCGATCCACCGCGCGGCGGGGAATGAACTGCTGGCGGCCTGCAAGGAAATCCCCGAGGTGCGACCCGGCGTCCGCTGTCCGACCGGGCAGTGCCGGATGACGGCCGGTTATCGTCTACCGGCCAAGTACGTGGTGCACGCTGTGGGTCCAAAATGGAAGGGGGGCAATCACAACGAGCCGGATCTGCTTCGCTCGGCCTACCAAAGTTGCCTACGAATCGCCGACCAGCACCAGATCGAGTCGTTCGCGTTCCCCGCCATCAGCTGCGGTGTCTACGACTTTCCCATTGATCAAGCCGCTCAAATCGCTGTCGAGACGGTCAGGGCGTTTGGCAAGCAACACGACTATCCGAAACGGGTCGTGCTGGTCGCATTTGATCGCCCCGTTTATGACGCCCTGCTCGGGGCTGTTTCGTAATGCCATCGCCGGTTTCGTGAGAGCGTGTCGTCGTTTTGTGAGAACTCAGTCCCTTGGCATCCCTAACGTCACCCACTGACTCCGCCTCTCGATCAGCGACGCTGCCGCCGCCTGACACCAAGCCTTCGCGTGTTTTGTCAATCGACGCGCTGCGCGGCTTTGACATGTTTTGGATCATCGGAGGTGATGCGCTGGTTCGGACCGCTTTCGCCACCTCGCCGGAGGGTTCAGCCGGCGCGATGCTTCGCCAGCAGGTCGAACATGTCGCTTGGGAAGGATTTCGCTTCTACGATCTGATCTTTCCTCTGTTTCTGTTCATGGTCGGGTGCGTGCTGCCGTACTCGTTGGCCAAGTATGCCGATCACCCCAGTCGTGTCTATGTTCGCTTGCTCCGTCGCGGCCTGGTGCTGGTTCTGCTGGGCATGGTCTGCAACGGTCTGCTGCAGTTCAACTTTGAATCACTTCGATACGCCGGAGTCCTGCAGCGAATCGGTGTGTGCTACACGATCACCGCGCTGATCTATGTGCACACGTCGTTTCGCGTGCAAGCCTTCATGACCGCAGCGATCTTGTTTGGTTATTGGGCCCTGATGGCCTGGACGCCGCATCCGGGAGGAGCGGTTGGCGACCTTTCGATTGAAGGCAACTTGGCCGGTTGGGTGGACCGACAGTTTC
>JBCCUO010000763.1:0-2497 GCA_039196805.1 Planctomycetota bacterium
CTCGGCTATCCCTGGTCGCTCTCGTCGTTCTTCTGATCCTTGGGTTCGCTCGGTTGCGTTTGAGTGATCGAAGCGAGCCCGAATTTTCCGCCACCGCTCATCGCGGACTGCTAAACGCAACCATCGGCCGAGTCTTCGACACCACCGCGATCGGCAAACGCGAGCCCACCGAGCAATTTGCATATTGGCATCCTCGCATCCACGCGGTCCTGGAAGCGCACCCTGACGACGCCGAACTGCATGCGGCTGCCGCGCTCATCTTCGACAAGCCATCCGACCAAATGAGCCAGCTGGCGGGTCAGAAGGCACTCGAGAGACAGTCACCAAAACGGCCCAACGCACCCGATATCTACTCGATCGCAGCGGACGCTTTCGCAACGATCTACGACTGGACCGATTCGTTCGATCAGCAAGCGACGCCCGTGGCACTACGGCTTTCCGATCGCGCGATTGAACTGGAGCCTTCACGCGCCGCTTGGCTCCGCTTGAGAGCGGCCATCAGTTGTCCACCGTCGCTGTATCGCGAGAATTCGATCGATCGTTCCGGCCGACTTGCGGAACTGGCCGATCTAGGATCTCGCGTGGATCCCAGGAATGGGATCTACCGTTTGTTGCTGGCAAGTGAACAGCTCGAATCATACGTCAGTCGAGGGTCCGAGCAGTCGAATTGGCAACCGGAGCTGCTGAACCAAGAAGCGGCGGTCAAAACGGTGCAGGACGCCTTGGCCGCCACTGAACTCCCGACGCTGGAAATCGGCGAGCCCGGAAGTCGGGGACTTCGGCGGTTGCATGCGTTGGCGGGCCATCCGGTCTGTGGAACCTTGGAATCGCTTCAATCCCACAGCACCAGTTTGCGAGCACAGATGCATGGTGTTTCGCTAGTTCGGCTCTGCTTGGCAGCTGGAGACGCATCTGTTCAGACCGGTCAATTGACGCAGGCGGTCTTCTTCTATGAAGCGGCCGACTCGCTGGTGCGGGCGCTTCAACAAAAGGCTGGCGAACCCTTTTTTGCTCGGACGGAGTTGTACACGTTTCGTGAAATCGCACGCAGAGAAATCGTCGGAGTCGTCGCCAAACAACGAGGTACGGAGATCGATCGGCGAAAGGCGGTAGAGTCGCTGAATCAGGCCAGCAGCGAACGGATCGCATTTGAAGCGGCCCTTGCCAATCTCGCGCGGCAAAAAACCCGTACGCGGTCTTCCGTGATCGCCTGGACAATCGTGGCCGCCAGCCAAAACGTGATCTTTGCATTGATGATTGGAGTTCCGCTGCTAGGAATGGCTTGGTTGCTGGCAGGCCGTCCATGCGTTGTCCCCTCGCCGCTGTCCTGGTCGATCGCAGTCGTGGCCAGTCTGGTGCTTGTCGCGATTCTGTACGGCGTTGGACCCGCGGGTGTGGTCAACGAGACATGGCAAGGAGTCACATGGCTCGTTGCTGTTTCACTCCTGATGCTGGCACTGATCGTCGGGTGCATCCGGCTCAGTCACCGCGCCCAGTTTCGCCTACGTACTCTGTTAGCCGGCTGCCTCTTCGCATCGTTGTTGATGGCCGGCGTACAAGTTAGCGGTATCACTCACGTATCTGATCTTTGGGTCACACCCGATATCAAAGTTGCGTTGTTGAACCAGCAAGGCCAGCGACTCCTCGAGCAACTTCCAGCACCTGCGATGGTGCAGGACAGCCTTGCCCAGTGGTTGATGCTGGATGGTGCTGCGATGACGTACGCATTTGCTGTTTTGGGCATTCTGGCAATCGGCTACGCACAGACGAGATTCCGAGAAGCGATCTCAGCGGCGTTCATCGGTTCGTTACTGACCGTCTTGGTCACGCTGAT
Source organism: Planctomycetota bacterium (assembly GCA_039196805.1). Taxonomy (GTDB): domain Bacteria; phylum Planctomycetota; class Planctomycetia; order Pirellulales; family Pirellulaceae; genus JBCCUO01. Next base: position 1,835 of record JBCCUO010000763.1, read on the forward strand.
CGTTTGGGCCTGGGCCTACCCCTCTCTGTTGCCCGAAATGAAAGTCAAGCACGATCAGATTCGGCATTTTTTAGGTCAGCCGGACCTTTACTACGCCGAGATTCGCGCTGAGTACGAACGGCAACTGACGCACGTCGGAGCCGAGCTCTCGTAAGAGCGCTGACGTCTACCGATCACTCCATGAGCAGGAGCCATCACCCACGGCGTAGCGAACTGCCTGAGTCAGCCGGGACCAGGGCGTGAACCGGCCAGGCGTTCGACGGACCTTCATCGGGACACTGGCCAGCGTTTGCGAACCAACTGCCCAATGCCCCACTGAGGCTGTTTTGGGTCGGGAAAGCCCTCTTTGGCATCCGGGTCAGATGGCAGCCCCCCGGACACCGATTATTCTGTTCACCCGATGGTGGAATGTCGCCCTTTTTACCGTGACAATCCGCGCCGTCGGCCGTCCGCTCCCCCACCCCCTGGCTCGATAAGTCGGGCGGCCCACCTCGATTCCTCTCCTCTCAGGTTCGCCAGCGCCGTGAAGACTTCGAAGTCGCGAAAACTCAAGCGTTCTTGGTATCGCAAACATCGTCGCTCTCGCTTCGAGCAGCTGGAGGCTCGCCAGATGCTGGCCGCCGCCATCTGGCACAACGTGCTCGATGCGGTCGATACCAATGC
>JBCCUO010000764.1:0-2497 GCA_039196805.1 Planctomycetota bacterium
ATTCGGGCCGAAACTCCGTTTGTCGTCGTCATCTTCGTCGTCGGCTGGCGAACGAATGACCCTTCGAAGCACTAACGCTCACCGCCTATCAGATCATCTGCCGCCTGCATGGGGTCCGGGTCTGTGCGAGCGCTTCTGCCCAAGTCAAAGTCCTCGACTTGTAGGCCGCGTGTCTCGAAATAGTTCTTCGGCATGAACCCAAAGAACGACGGTTCAAATGGGTCGACGAACGAGACCTGGGCTCGTTTTGGCACTTTCTGATCGGTTAGATGGAATGCCGCATTGACGACCAAGCGACGCAGATCGCGGCTCCGAAAATCCACCGCCGCTCCCGCCGTCGTCGTAAAGCACTGGCCAGGATTCCCCTCGTCGAGTCGGTATGGCTTTAACCATGCGAGCGGCATCATCGGTTCGTTCTTTTCGCCCCGAACCGGCTGAGATGCCGGGTCCAACGTCTCGGTCACCGCCCCCCGAAGCAACACCGTCGCCTCCGATTCATCAAGGTGAATCACACCATAGATATCCGAGGGCGTGAAGATGTCTCGGACGCCGTTAAGCACAGGATGGCCAGCGTGCTCCGGTTCAACGACCGCACGTCCCCCTTGCACCTTGTGTTTTCCGTGGTGCGTGTGCCAGTTTTCGCCGACCACATTGACCCCAAAGTTTTGCCAATCGAACCCTCCATACTTGTCGTCGTTGTTGAAGGCGTGGGTGGCGGTTCGATACGCGATCAAGGGTTTTCCAGCCTTCAAGAAATCCAAAATCGGCTGCAACTGATCGCCGGGCAACAATCGCCAACGGGTGGCCAAAATCATCAAGTCTGCATCATTCAATGCTTCCGTTCCGGGAATATTGGCGTTGTGATTTGGGTCGACGAATCCCGTATCGGGATTGATCGCAAACAACACGGTGCAGCGAAAGCCATGGTGCTGCGACAGAATCTTCGCAAGCATCGGGCACGACTCCTCACTGCGATACTCCTCATCGCCGCTGATCAAAACGATGTGTTTGCCATTGGCCCGTGCCTCGTCGGGCTCAAAGGTCAGCCGGTCGGCCGCTCCACTTGGAAGACAGAAACCGGCCAGCAGCAACGCAGAATATGCAAACAGTCTTAACATCGTGAATCGTTGGCGTGTTGTTGGTGAGTCGTGAAACCGTGGGCGAGCCCCAAGCGACCACTTTAACAGCCCGCTTCACGTGAGGGGCAATTCGACAGAAGAGTCGATGGGACACTTAACCTTGAAGGCCGCTGCCGTCTTGTGACGCTTCGTCGATGCGGTACATCTCCCGCCAAGGCAGTTGAATGCCGCCGTCGATCGTCAGTGTACTGCCGGTGACGTACTGGCTTCCTGGATCACAGAGGAAGACGACACCTCGTCCAATCTCTTCCGGCTGGCCGAGTCGTCCCCAAGGCAATTTGCCACCCTCACGCTGCAGCGTCTCTTCGCTAAAGAACTTGCGTTCGCCCGGCGTGTCGATCCACCCCGGGTGAATCAAGTTGACTCGGACGCGATGCTGAGCCAACTCCACCGCTGCCGTGCGGGCCATCTGGTCGTTGGCGGCCTTGGCCATGTTGTAGGCCATCGCGCCGGGCATCGCCATGTGCGCGTGCGGGCTGCTGATCACCACGATGTTTCCACCGTTACCGGCATCGACCATCAACTTCGCTCCGACACGTGTGATGTAAAACGCTCCCCACATGCTGACGTCAATCGTGCGGCGAAAGCCATCCAGGTCGGCGTCCAACATTTGTTGTCGATCGCTGTAGGCGGCATTGCTGACGACGATGTCCAGTCCGCCCATTCGCTCAACGCAGGCTGCCGCCAGTTCGTCGACCGCCTGAGGATGGGCGACGTCAGCCTGAACCTTGAAACCGTCTCCACCTGCCGCCTGGCAAGCCGCCACGACTTCGTCCGCTTCCTCCGGATTGCTCCGGTAATTGACCGCGACGGTCGCGCCGGCCTTGGCCAATTGAATCGCGATGCCGCGGCCAATCCCCTGACTGCCACCGGTCACCACTGCCCGCTTTCCCGCCAGCACACTCACTTTGATCACCCGTCTCGTTGCAAGAAACCCAGTCGCCCCCGACGGCGAGAAGTGTAGCGAAGGGAGGGGAAAGCAGTCAGCAGGAGGGGAGAAGCGTTTAGCGGCTAGCTGTAAGCGTTTGACCGGAAAGGAAACACGGTCAGCGGTCAGCGGTCAGCGGTCAGCGGTCAGCGGTCAGCGGTCAGCGGTCAGCGGTCAGCGGTCAGCGGTCAGCGGTCAGCGGTCAGCGGTCAGCGGAAGGAAAGAAGCGTTTGGCGATTAGCTGTTAGCGTTTACCCAGAAAAGGAACTCCGATCCGTTGCCCCGCTCGGCTTCGGTTACCGGCGAGTCCTCCAGCTAATCACGGCCGCCTTCTAACAAATCGCATTTCCCTCTCTTCCGATTTCCCGTCCTCCGATCGCTCGGTCCTCTCTCCCCGCTCCGAATTTTTTGTCACCAAATTTTTTGTCAG
>JBCCUO010000765.1:0-2488 GCA_039196805.1 Planctomycetota bacterium
AGTCGTTTGCACACGCAGGATGCCAGCGGATTGAATCACCTGTCCTCGGCCGCCGCAGGTGTTGCAGCTGACAGGTTTGCTGCCCGGTGCTGCTCCGTCACCATCGCAATGGCCGCAAGGAACGCGACGCCGGAAAGACACATTCTTTTTGACACCCTGCGCCGCTTCTTCCAAGGTCAGCGTGACGTCGCATCGAATGTCCGCACCGCGTCGTCGTCGTCGACGCCCGCCACCTCGGCCACCGCCGAAGAGGTCGCCGAACATGCCACCTCCGAACATGTCCCCGAACGCTTCGAATATGTCTTCGACGTCGTTGAACTGATGCGCGGCGCCTTCGACACCCGCGTGGCCGTGCTGGTCGTAGCGGGCTCGCTTGGCCTGGTCGCTGAGGACCTCGTACGCCTCGGTCGCCTCTTTGAATTTCTCGACGGCGTCTTCGTTGTTCCGGTTGCTATCCGGGTGGTACTTGATCGCCAATTTGCGATAGGCACGATCGATGTCCTGCTTCGCCGCGCTGCGCTCGACCCGGAGGACTTCGTAGTAGCAGGTTTTCTCAGCCATGAAATTCGTTTCGTTTTGGTTCGAACCTGCGTCGTGTCGTCGTTGGGAGTCGCGCGCCGGATCGACACGCGGGGCGTAGCGACCGGTTCCGTTTTCCAGGGCGGGCCTGGTCCAAGACGCTCCTGTTTTGGCGCCCGTCTGTTCGTGCGCCTCGTGTTGATGCGTTTCGTGTTCGCCGGCGGCCAGTTGGGCTCGTCACCAGCTGGGCCCGTCGCTCGCCGTCAAATTGATGTTTCGAGATTTTGCGTCCGGTAGAAAGTTGCTGGGCAAGGCATCGCAGCATCGGCTGGATCAGCGAGGCGCATCACGCATGTTCCCCCTCACGATGCCGTTGCCCGACAATTCCCTTCCGGTTCTTTTTCCGTGGATGAAACCGTCTCGAAGCGTTCGGGCTGCGGGTGTTCGCAGGCCAGCACCTGCCAAGCCTGCAGGGGGCGAGCTCTTCGCCTCGTCAACGTCATCGCGTCATCAACGATTTCGAATACGAAGGTCGTCTTTCCGCTCCGGCGACTCGAGACAATCGAACCGCCTCGGCAAGGCACGCCAGGGCAGGGTCCGCCCTGCCCTGGATCGATGCTCGTCCCTAGGCGACGACGCCAGCGACGGGGATCTTGTCCTTGTCTTCTTGCTCGAAGTTTGTCACCAAGGCTTCGGTGGTCAATAGCAAGCCGGCGATGCTGCCCGCGTTGGTCAGTGCGGTGCGAACCACCTTCACCGGGTCGATGACACCGGCCTTCAGCATGTCCGTGTATTGACCGGTGTAGGCATTGAAGCCCACGGATGACGCCTTCTGTCGAACTTCGTCGACGACCACGCTGCCATCGATTCCGCCGTTGTCGGCGATCTGTCGCATCGGCGCGTCCAGTGCGGCGAGTACGATATCGACACCGATTTTCTCGTCGCCTTTGGCCTTTTTCTTGGCAGCTTCGACGGCTTCTTGGCAGCGAACCAGCGCCACTCCACCACCGGGAAGGATGCCTTCCTCGATGGCCGCACGCGTCGCATGCAGCGCGTCCTCCAGGCGGGCCTTGGTCTGCTTCATTTCCGCTTCTGTTTCCGCACCGACGCTGATGACAGCAACGCCGCCGGAAAGTTTCGCCAGGCGTTCCTGGAACTTTTCCTTGTCGTATTCGCTATCGGTTTGGTCGATTTGAGCACGAATCTGCGAGACGCGTTTGTCGATGTCCGCTCGTTTGCCGGCGCCCTCGACGATGGTCGTGTGTCCCTTATCGACGGTGACCTTTTTCGCGCGACCGAGTTGCTCGAGCGTGACGTTTTCCAGTTGGATACCCAAGTCTTCGCTGATCAGGGTCCCGCCGGTCAGAGTCGCAATGTCCGACAGCATTGCCTTGCGACGATCACCAAAACCGGGCGCCTTCACGGCACACACGTTCAAGGTTCCGCGAAGTTTGTTGACGACCAAAAGGGTCAACGCTTCCGCGTCCACGTCTTCCGCAATGATCAGCAACGGCTGGCCCGTTTGAGCCGACTTTTCGAGCAAAGGAACCAGGTCACGGATGTTGCTGATCTTCTTTTCGTAGAGCAACACCAACGCGTTTTCCAGGTCGGCTTCCATGCTGCCCGAATCAGTGATGAAGTAAGGAGAGATGTATCCCTTGTCAAACTGCATCCCGTCAACGTAGGAGACCTCGGTATCTCGGCTCTTGCCTTCTTCAACCGTGATCACTCCGTCTTTCCCGACGCGTTCCAAAGCATCGGCCAAGAGGTTGCCGATTTCGTCGTCGTTATTCGCCGAAATCGCGCCAACGTTGGCGACCTCTTGCTTGCCACTGACCGGACGTCCCAGCTCATGAAGCTGATCGCATGCGGCTTGGACGGCCTTGTCGATTCCTCGACGAATGGCGGTCGGATTGCTGCCAGCGACGATGTTACGAAGACCTTCTTTGAAGATCGCTCGCGCCAGCAC
>JBCCUO010000766.1:0-2485 GCA_039196805.1 Planctomycetota bacterium
CTCAGCCGAAACGCGCTCGCGTCCGGTTTTCGCCACGAACCGTTTTCAATCGTCCTGCGGCGGATCCGGTAATCGAATTTGAATGATTCCCTAGTACCAACCATGAACGTCCTCTCGGCAGAGTGAGCCGAAGCCCACGAATTCAGGCCGCGATAGCCGACTGACCGCACAAAGAAATAGACCTTCCCGACGGAGTACCTCTGTGTCGCGACAATACATTTACCAAGTTGAAGGCTTGACCAAGAAGCATGGCCAGAAGGTCGTCTTGGAAGACGTTCACTTGGCGTTTTATCCCGGAGCAAAGATTGGTGTCCTAGGGCCCAACGGCGCGGGCAAGTCAACGTTGCTGCGGATCATGGCGGGCCAGGATACCGAATTTGATGGCTCCGCCCGATTGGGCAAAGGCTTCACGGTCGGCTACCTGGAACAGGAGCCGCCCCTGGACGAATCGAAAACGGTTTTCGAGAACGTCCAGACCGCAGTCGCTGAGCGACAGGCCATCTTGGATCGCTACAACGAAATCAGCACTCTGCTGGGCGAGGTCACCGACGACGCCGAAATGCAGAAGTTGTGCGATGAGATGGCGGCGCTCCAAGACAAGATCGATGCGGCCAACTTGTGGGAACTGGATCGTCAGGTCGAAGTGGCGATGGCGGTGATGAATCTGCCTCCGGGCGATTCCGCGGTGACCAACTTGTCGGGGGGCGAGAAACGACGCATCGCTTTGTGCCAGCTGCTGATTCGCCAACCCGACCTGCTGCTGTTGGACGAACCGACCAACCACTTGGACGCGGAAAGCGTGTCTTGGTTGGAACAACATCTGGACAACTACCCCGGAACGGTCGTTGCGGTGACGCACGATCGCTATTTCCTGGACAACGTGGCCAAGTGGATTTTGGAAATCGACCGTGGTCGTGGCTTGCCGTTTGAAGGCAACTACACCGCTTGGCTGGAAGGCCGGCAGAAACGGCTGGCCATGGAGGAACGCAAGCAAAAGGCTCGCGAAAAGGCGCTGTCGCGAGAACTGGAATGGATACGCATGAGTCCCAAGGCACGACAGGCAAAAAGCAAGGCACGGATCAAGGCCTACGAACAGCTATCGGCAGAGGTTTACGAGGACCGGCCAGACGAGCTGGAGATTCAGATCCCTGCCAGTCGTACCCTGGGCGACCTGGTGATCGAGGGCAAGAACATCCACAAGGCGTTTGGCGACAAAGTCTTGATCGATGACTTATCGTTTCGGTTGCCGGCTGGTGGAATCGTCGGGGTGATCGGTCCCAACGGTGCCGGCAAGACAACGTTGTTTCGCATGCTGACCGGCCAGGACACTGCCGATTCGGGCACGTTGCGGGTCGGCGACACGGTCGACCTGGGCTACGTCGACCAATCACGCGACGCGTTGGATCCGAACAAGACGGTGTTTCAAGAGATCAGCGGTGGGCACGACAGCTTCACCATGGGTGGTCGAAACATCAACGCGCGGTCCTACGTTTCGCGATTCAATTTCAAGGGTCCTGACCAAGAGAAGCGGGTCGGGAACCTGTCCGGTGGAGAGCGGAACCGCGTTCACTTGGCCTCCCTGCTACGCAAAGGCTGCAACTTGTTGCTGCTGGACGAACCAACCAATGACCTGGATGTCGACACATTGCGGGCACTCGAGGAGGCGATCGCTAGTTTCGCCGGCTGCGTCGTGGTGACCAGTCACGACCGCTGGTTCCTAGATCGCCTGGCAACGCATATCCTGGCGTTCGAAGGGGACGGAAAACTGACGTGGTGCGAGGGTAACTTCGACACCTACGAAAGGAACCTCCGTGAACGCATGGGGGACGATTCCGATGTGGACCCTTCGAAGACGCGATACAAGAGTATCCATGCCGGTTAACAACAGAGGGAGTCTGAGATGACGATTTTGAGAGTGGGGACGACAGGCAAGTACGCCGACGGATGGGATACGGCCTTCGGAGCAAAGACGAAGAAGAAGGCCGCCAAAAAAGCGACTGCCAAGGCCACCCCCAAGAAAGCTGCCAAGAAAAAAGCCAAGAAGAAAGCGAAGAAGTAAGTCGGCGCCCAAGAGTTTGGCTTTCGCTGGCTGCCCCACGAACGAATTGGGATCGTCGCGTTTGCCTTTCGACGATGGGTCGCCTGAGACGTCGCCCTGGGCGACCACTAAGGTCATCGGCGGTTGAGTCGACGAGCGAGATGTAACGCCGAGACCCCGATGCAAGGCTCTGGTCACGTCGGACTCTGGCGAACTGCCGCGGACCCATTCGGACACGCTCGACTTGCACGACACCACAGCGGATGGAGCTGGCCAGATGGCTTCCTCTGATCCTTCCCCACCTCCCACCGTGTCTCCATGGACTCCGCCCACCCACCTGAAGCGCTGAGGACTCAGCTTCAAAGCTTGGCGGGGTACCTCTGTTTCAGCTCGGGGGAGAGCGTCCCGGCGACGCTCGCGGCGTGGAACGAAGTCTTTGACGCGGCC
>JBCCUO010000767.1:0-2474 GCA_039196805.1 Planctomycetota bacterium
CAAATCAACCACGATCCGGCCCATGCGTTTTTCAACAGCGGATCGATCTTGAAAGGTCGCCCCAGCATGGGATCGTGGTTGCTCTACGGATTGGGAGCGGAAACGGAATCGCTCCCTGGTTTCATTGTCTTTACCAGCCAAGGTAAGTCGGGTGCTCAGCCTGTTTCGGCTCGTCAGTGGTCGGCCGGATTCCTGCCCAGCCGATTCCAAGGGGTGCAGTTTCAATCACGGGGTGATGCTGTTCACTACGTTCGTCCTCCCGGCGGCATCAGCCCCGCGATGCAAGCCTCCACCATCGATGCGGTCAACGAATTCAACCGTGAGTTGCTGCAAGACCGGGGTGACCGTGAGATCGCCACTCGCATTAGTCAATACGAGATGGCGTTCCGCATGCAGTCGTCGGTGCCCGAGCTTGCTGACATGTCGGACGAATCCCAGGATACGTTGGACATGTACGGCGTCAAAACACCCGGTGATGGTTCGTTTGCCAGCAACTGCCTGATGGCTCGGCGTCTGACCGAACGGGGAGTCCGGTTCATTCAGTTGTACCACCGTGCGTGGGACCACCATCGCAACATCGAAAAGGACATGCCGATTGCGGCTCAGTCCGTGGACCAGGCGTCCGCTGCGTTGATCGAAGATCTACGGCGACGCGGGCTCTTGGATCAGACCCTGGTGATTTGGGGAGGCGAGTTCGGTCGCACGCCGATGAAGCAGGGCACCGGAAGGGACCACCACATCAACGCATTCAGCCTGATGATGGCTGGTGGCGGCATCAGAGGAGGCATGAGCTACGGGTCGACCGATGAGCTGGGATACCGCTATCTTCAAGACGGCGAAGAAGTCCACGTTCGCGACTTGCATGCGACGATGCTGAAGGCATGCGGCATCGATCACCAACGACTGTCCGCCAAGTACCAAGGTCTGGACGTTCGGCTAACGGGCGTGGAACCCGCCCGAGTGATCCAAGAGATCTTGGTGTAGAAAGTAGCCGGCTCACTCCGTGAGCCAGGATTGGTTTGGCTGGTAACTGTCCGGATGATTGGCTTCGCGGTGCGAGAACGGCTCGGGGCAATGTAGACAGCCTTCTCCGAAGGCCAGGCTTGCAAGCGGTTGGCCAACGGCCCGCTGATTCGCTTCGCGGTGTGAGAACGGCTCGGGACCACGGAGTGGTCTGTCGACTTTGTAGCCGGCTCACTCCGTGAGCCAGGCTTGTTTCGGTCGAGGAGCAGCCTTTCGACTCAGGCCACTTTGGAAGACTGCAGGACGCTTTCGTAGAGATGCGTCGCGCGTTGGGGGTCCAGCGGGATCGGATTGAAAGTTCCGGTCCATTGTTTCAATGCATCCTCCACAAAGGTGTCGATACCGGACGCGGGGATGGCCAGCTCTTCCATGGACGTCGCCAGTCCGGCTTCTCGCATCCAACCTTCGACTCGCGTGGCCAAGTACTCCGGTGCGTCCGATGGTTCGATACTCGGCTCCGCTTCGCGAGCTAACTCGGTGTACCAGTCCGCGTGCTTGGTTCCATTGAATCGGATCACGGCGGGCAGCATCAATCCGACCGCTTGTCCGTGAACAATGTCGTGCCGTGCTGTTAGCGGATTGGCGGTCGCATGGGCGGCGCCCAGCATCGATGTTTCGATTGACATGCCGGCCAAACATGCCCCTAGCTGCATCGACGTGCGGGCATCGCGGTCGTCGGGATCCGCCAGGACCTGAGAGAATGCCGAGGCCAACAGCCCGAAGGCACGACGGCTGTAAGTGATCGACATCGCGTTGCGACGTTTGCTGACATACGTTTCGATCGCGTGCGAGATGGCGTCGATGCCGGTCAATGCGGTCACACTTGCCGGCTGAGTGAGTGTTAGTTCGGGATCCAGGATCGCGATTTTGGCGGCTGCTCGGGCGTCGCCGCAGGCCATCTTGGTGTGCGTCTCGGCATCGCTGACCAAAGCGAACGATTGGGCCTCGCTGCCGGTGCCCGACGTGGTCGGGATCGCGATCATCGGCAGCATGTCGGTGGTCGCTTTGCCAACGCCGTGGTAGTCGTGAATCCGACCGCCGCACGAGTAAACGAAATTGATCCCCTTGCAGCAATCCATGCTGCTTCCGCCGCCCAATCCGACCAACAGATTGGGCTGGACCGTGGCGGCATGGCGGACTCCCGCGTCGATCATGTCCGAGGTCGGATTCTCGGCAAATTCATGAAACGATTCGACCTGCCAACCGGACTCGCGAAGGGATTCCACGGCTCGGTCAAAATGACCCGCCTGAATGAGTCCTGGGTCGCTCACGACCAACACCGTTCCGCTGGCCAGTTCGTTGGCCAATGCACCCAGTCGACGGAGGGAACCATCACCGAAAACCAGACGCGTGCGTTGCTGGATGTCAAAGGGCTGCATAAGGCGGGACAGCTAAGGCGGGGAGGAAACAGGACTTGGATCGGGGATCGGTCAGCGCTCCAGACCCCGGTC
>JBCCUO010000768.1:0-2473 GCA_039196805.1 Planctomycetota bacterium
CGACACGATTGACTTCCTTGGCGACATGCAGTCGGACGAGGGCGGTTTGACGGCGAACACCAGGATTCCCTTTGCTGATCTGCTAAGCACCTGCACTGGCTTGATCACGCTGACTGATCTGGAGGCGCGCGACGTCGTCTCGATGCCCGAGATCGAACGCTACGCGGTGTCGATGCAATCACCCGACGGCGGCTTTGTCGGCTTCTCGCTGGATCAAACAGCCGACGTCGAATACACGTTCTATGGGATCGCCACACTGGCACTCTGTCAGCTTTAAGCGGCTAGACTCACAGGCTTGGCGGCGGGGAAGAAAGAGACAGAAACATCACGGGACAGAAAAATGAGAAGAGGGATGCTGACAGAAAATTGGGTGAAAAAAAGTTGAAGGCGGGACGAGGTCCATTTCCTTTTGGCTAAACGCCAACCGCCAAACGCTTCTTCCCTCCCGCTGACCGCTGACCGCTGACCGCTGACTGCTGACTGCCATGCCCAGACTGAACGCCGAACACCTCTGCAAATCCTTTCCCACCGCGGGTGAGCCGCTGGAGGTACTGAGCGACTTGTCACTCCGATTGGACGCTGGTCAGTCGGCGGCGATCGTAGGACCCAGCGGAAGTGGCAAGAGTACGCTACTGCAGATCCTGGGCGCCCTGGATCGTCCCGATTCGGGAACGTTGCGAATCGGTGAAACGGACCCGTTGTCACTGGACGTGAAGCGATTGGCGGCGTTTCGGAACCGGTCGGTCGGATTTGTCTTTCAGGACCATCACTTGCTGCCTGGGCTGAGCGTGATGGAGAACGTTCTGGTTCCCTGCTTGGCGAGTGGGCGGCCCAACGGTGAACAGTCCGATCGAGCGGCCGGGCTGTTGGAGTCGGTCGGTTTGGGAGACCGACTGGACCATTTGCCCAGCGAGTTGTCGGGGGGCGAGCGAGAGCGGGTGGCGATCAGCCGGGCCCTGGTGATGCAGCCGCAGTTGATCTTGGCCGACGAGCCGACGGGGAACCTGGATCGCCGAACGGCCGACTCGGTGACAGAGTTGCTGCTGCGTCTGCAGGGGGAATTGGATGCCGTCCTGGTTTGCGTGACGCACAGCGATTCACTCGCCCAGGCAATGCAGCAGCGATTTGAGCTGGTGGACGGCAAACTCTGCCCTTGAAAAAAGTGAGTCCAGCGGCCACACTTCCGGGCCAGAAATTTCAAAACCTCTGCGTGACCACCCGCGATCACTCGTCGATCGTTGCTGATTTGACCTCAGCCAGTGGATTGGATCACGCTTCGGCATCGCAGTGGATTCCGCACGCGGACTGTCCCTTGCCGCTGAACCTTCCCCGATCGGGTGCTGAACGGCACCGCAAAGGAACGCTGAATTCATGGCTCGTTACAACGGCCCCAAAGCTCGTGTCAATCGTCGACTGGGCACGCTGATCTATGAAAACGCCGGTGCCGCTCGTGCGTTGGATCGTCGCAATTCACCTCCGGGGATGCATGTTCGCGGACGTCGGCCCAGTAACTACGGGTTGGCGTTGATGGAGAAGCAGAAGATCAAGCACTATTACGGCTTGGGCGAACGACAGCTACGCCGTTACTTCGACAACGTTGGCCGCAAGCCAGGAAATACCGGTGAGTTGCTGCTGTTGATGTGCGAGCGACGTCTGGACAACGTCGTCCGTCGCGCTGGCTTCACCAAGACCCGTCCGCAGGCTCGCCAGGGGATCACCCACGGTCACTTTCGCGTCAACGGGGTCAAGGTCACTAAGCCGGGATACTTGCTTCGCCCCAACGACGTGATTGAAGTCCGCAATCGCGAAAATTTGAAGAATGTTTACCGCGGCGTGATCGCCAACTCGTCACCCGACTCGTTGGACTGGATCTCGTTCGACAGCGAAAGCTTGCGAGCCACGGTGTTGAGCTTGCCGTCGGCGACCGACATCAGCCTGCCGGTGGACGCCAACAGCGTGGTCGAATTCCTGAGCCGCTAAGCAGGGCGGCACGCGACTGCCCATCAGCCGCTCGGCGCCAGCCTGCGGGTCGCTGCGTGGCGCACCAATCGCACGACTTTCGGTTCGCGATTCAAGGTGCGTCTTAGAGACCATTTAGACGTTGGGGGGACGACCCTTTTTGGATGGCTGGCTAGACTGTGGTTCCCCAAGTCATCCAATCCTCCCCCGAACCGTTTCTCACTTCATGCACTGTCCTGTTGTTGTCTTAGGTGGCGGCCCCGGTGGCTATGCGGCCGCTTTTTTGGCTGCCGATGAAGGGCTTGAGGTCACGTTGGTCGAGGCGGAACCGCGTCTGGGCGGCACCTGCTTGCTGCGGGGATGTATTCCCAGCAAGGCGCTTTTGCACGTTGCCAAGGTGATCAGCGAAGTCGATGAGCTTCGCGAAGAATGGGGCGTCACGTACGACGAGAAGCCCAAGATCGACATCGACAAGGTACGAGCTCGCAAAGACAAAGTGATCTCGAACTTGACG
>JBCCUO010000769.1:0-2460 GCA_039196805.1 Planctomycetota bacterium
AACGCCGCAAGGCTTTCCCCGCCACCGGGAGTCCTGTTGGATCCATCAGACGACCACGGAGCGTTTGAGTGGGAAGAAGCGTCACGTCAACCTTGGCGATTCGGTTCGACGTGGTTACGGACACCGGATCGCTCAGTCCTTGAATCTGGTTGTCCTCTCCGATGATCCGGACCCGATACAAGGCGTTATCTTCAAGCGGTATTGGCCCGAATGCGAATCGCCCTTCCGGATGAGTTAGCGGCACCGACCGTGGCACGGAGTTTGAGTTCCATTGCTGAGTCCCAATCGAAATGGTGCGCAAATCGACCCTTAGATTGGTCGCTGGGGTCCCATCAGGCTTGATCACTCGGCCGGTAATCATCCCGGCGGGTTGGACCGGAACAGTGACCTCCCACTCTTCGTCTCCTGCGGGCACGGATTCGGTAACGAAAATGTCGATGTACCCGCCGACCAAGCGTGAGCTTTCGACTTCGATCGTGTTACCCACCGGGAAGTTACTGATTCGGGCAGTCTCTTGTGCATCGAAGGACCACTTACGTGAACGACGCAAGGAGTGAGTGGGCTGACGCGCGTGCACTCGGACGCGTCCGGCAAGTTGGTCGACTTCTGGTCCAACCAGCTTGATCCGCACGGGGCGAGTTGGAGGCTGCGCTTTCTCGGGCTCACGGGTCAGCCGGACCCGAACCAGAGCCTGAGGATTGGGAGAGATCTCGTGCTCAGCTTGCTCAAAGCCTTCGCAATCAAAGAAGAACGGTTCGGGTTGATCGCAAGGATGCAGGAACGTCGCCTTTCCGCTTGCATCCGTTGTCGCAACCATGGTTCGAAAACCGACGTAATCGCGGAAGCCTGATTTCGTAAAACTTCTGATACGCGTGCCAACGAGCGGTAGACCATCGTCATCGACAAACCGTACCTGAATGCGCCGACCATTGATTGGTTGCAGTGGTTGTCTAAAGACCGGCTGACCGTTGGTCGAATGGAAGGTCGCGAGCTGATCAGGCGAGTTGGGAAGCCGTAGCAACAACTCCATGCGTGGCGGCTGCCATTGGTAATCCTCGCGGTGTTGCTGAATGGGGTTGGCTCCAAGGTCACTACGCCAATGAAACCGGCCGTCACTGCGAAGCGTCGTCTCTCCGATGGGTGTCGTTGGACTCCAGCTAGAAACGAACTTGAGTTTGGCAGTGGAATAGTCGAGGCCGTCAACCGCTACGAGTCGTCCATCAGCGACCAACGGAGACTCGTTGGAGTTCCGCCTGATTGACGCCATCGTTTCAGTGAGTGACTCGGACGCAGGTTTGACTGATTGTCGAATGACGACGGTCGGTTTTGGCTCGACGCCCGTGACAGCGACTTTGGCCGCACCGACGCGTGCGTGCTGTACGTCAAGCTGATAGACCATTCGGCGATCGTACTGGACCAGTTTGACGTCGCCCTCGGCTCCGCTTCGACAGTGCTGGTCTGGGGTACCTTGGATCTGACTCTGCACCACAACCTTGGCGTTGGACAACACGATGCCGGCCTCATCGACCAGGCGAAACGTCAGACGGGGGCAGCGTGATACCGTGAACTGCAAAGTACCCGTGTCCGACTCGCCGGCGGGCACCAAAGCGCGCGCGTGCTGTGGCGCGTGGCTGCGCAGGCCGGCGCCATGCTCTATCGGCAGGTCGGCATCCACGAGCAGGGAGTGCCGTTCAACAACGACTTCACCGGCGGAGGACGGAATCGCGAGGCGCGCGTAGCCGTTGCGATCCGTTGTGCGTTGTGGAATCAGGCCGCTTGTACTGATGCGGGGTTCCTCGAAGAGCTGAACTTGATGGCGAGGCTCTAGCCAGCGAACTGCTGCGCCAACAACGGGTTTCCCAGCCGGATCGATGACTCGGCAGGAAAGCCAACGGCAGCGTTGCAGTTGGATCGTGTGATGCCGCTTCGAATCACGGAAGTCAACGACCAGAACGCCGCGACTGGGTGGCTTTGACCGGTCTGACTGTCTGTAGACGAGTATGGCTCGCCGTTGGTCCTGGAGTGGATGAAGTGTGATTCGGAACTGGCCGCGTCGATCAAGTTCGATCAATCCAGTCGCCGGATGGGTGCAACCCAACGAGCCCGTCGCGGGATAGCCCAGCCCATCGAATACCTGGCCCGAAACCTCAACGCGTGGCCGGCACTGAAGCGGTTTCCCTGGCTCGGGGATTCCATAGTCGACGAAGCTTACCTTGTCGTGACTGACTGAGAGAGCCAGCGTTGAAAGATGAAAGTGGGCGCCGGGACGTGATTCTTTCGCTGGACGAAGGGGTAGGTTTGGTAGCCCGTGCAACTTGAACCACCCGTCTTCGTCGGTTTGTGTTCGAAAACCGACGCCGCAATTCCCGGTCCAAAAGCGCTCTTGGTAGGAGAGCCCAAAGCCGTGAAGCGAGATGGCTAGGTCTTTCATGGGCTTGTTCTCAGGATCGACGTACTGGT
>JBCCUO010000770.1:0-2456 GCA_039196805.1 Planctomycetota bacterium
CTCGGATGATGGCCAAGTCGTGTCGCCCCCGCCGGGGCCATTGCGGTGGCGGTTGGCGACCGGTCCCAGGGTTGGCACCCTGGGCTTTCGAATGGCGTCGCTCTGCGACTTGCAATCCTGCACTCTCTGGACCATCGAGTTTCCCGGCGTGGGGACGGGCAGCATTCTTGCATTCGCTCATGATCGTTTTCGACTCAGGCATGGGGTCTGCGGCGATTCGCCTGTCGGTGTACTGTCGAGTTTTGCGTTCGCGGCTGGTGAGTTGCGGGGTCATTCGATTGCGAGCACCGCTGCGCTGAGTAAGAGCACGGGCACGAAGTCTGGGCGGATGGGGCACGACCGGCTTGTCCTTGGGGGGAAGGAACCACTCGTCGCACAAATCAGGTCACTTGCCCTATACTCGCCTCCGCTTTCGTAGCATTGGGCGTCGATCGGAGTCGACTCTGCGACGCGGTCACGACCCACAGTCGATTCCTTTGCACACAGCCGCGAGTTTCTGGTGAGTCAGGTCAATCACGTGCAGCACCCTTTGGTGCACCACCATCTTTGCACGCTTCGCAATAAGTCCACGCCCCCCGCTGGCTTTCGAGTGGCTGTCGAGCAACTGACGACTCTGATCGCCGTGCACGCGACTCGTGATTTGGACACCCAGCCGGTGACGATTCCAACGCCGCTGACCGATGCGCCGTGCCAACGGATCACCACCAACGCCGGTCTGGTGCCCATTCTGCGAGCCGGATTGGGAATGGTTCATCCCATGCTGAGTCTGATGCCGGACGCATCGGTTTGGCATTTGGGTTTGTACCGCAACGAGGAAACGGCCGAACCGGTCGGCTACTACGACAAACTGCATGACGATCGGGCGCCGAAGGTTGCGTTTGTGTTGGATCCGATGTTGGCCACCGGTGGCTCGATCACGATGGCCCTCCAGCGGGTTCGCGAGTGGGGCGTTGATTCGATCCGTGTGCTGAGCTTGATCGCTTCTCAGCAGGGTATCGACCGCGTGACTGCGGAGTATCCCGACGTGCCGCTGTTCGTGGCCGCGATCGATCCGGTCTTGAATGCTCAGTCGTACATTGTTCCCGGTTTGGGCGACGCGGGTGATCGAATATTTGACACCCCGCAGCAAGGCGAAACCTGATGTTGGAACGTTTGGTCTGCGTAGTCGGTTTGGCTGCACTGGTGGGACTGGCCTGGTTGGTCAGCAGTCATCGACGCCAGTTCCCCGTTCGCATCGTCGTCGGTGGGTTGATGCTGCAGTTGTGCTTGGGGCTGTTCGTCTTGCGCACCTCGGTCGGTCAATACACTTTCGATCGCTTGGGTGGTGGTGTGACGTCGCTGCTGGGGTTTGTCGACACCGGGTCATCCTTTCTTTTTGACGTCTATCCGCGTCCAACTGATACACCCGAGGAAGACAACTTCCCCGCCAGCTACGCGTTGTGGCGATCGTTCGCGTTTGGCGTGTTGCCGACGATTATTTTTTTCTCGGCATTGATGTCGGTGCTGTATCACATTGGCATCATGCAGTGGATCGTTTGGGCGATGGCCTGGATCATGCAACGGACCCTGGGGACAAGTGGGCCGGAGACATTGGCGGCAGCCGCCAATGTGTTCGTCGGTCACACCGAGGCACCACTCGTGGTCAAGCCCTACCTGGCCGGCATGACGCGCAGTGAGCTGAACGCGTTGATGACGGGTGGATTCGCGACCGTGACCGGTGGATTGCTGGGCAGCTACGTCAGCATGGGGATTGACGCCAAACACCTGCTGACCGCATCGGTGATCAGCGCGCCGGCCGCACTGCTGATCGCCAAGGTGATTCTGCCCGAAACGGAACCGGACAAGGCGACGGCCGAGCTAACTCTGAACCAAGAGAAAACGTCCGTCAACGTGATTGGAGCCGCTGTGGAAGGTGCCTCCGATGGGCTCAAGCTGGCACTGAACGTTGGGGCGATGTTAATCGCCTTCCTCTCACTGATCGCTCTCATCAATGCAATTCTACAGGGGGTCACGGGAGTGACGTTGGAGGCCATCCTTGGCTATCTGTTCAGCCCGCTTGCCCTTTGCATGGGCATTGCTCCGAGTGAATGCCTGGTCGCTGGCGAGTACATCGGACTGAAAACCGTTGCCAATGAGTTCATCGCCTACCAGCGGTTGGGTGAGGCCGAAATTGGCACGGAGATCAGTGAACGCACAAAGATCATCTTGACCTACGCGCTCGCCGGCTTTTCCAACCTGGGCGCGATCGGAATCCAAGTGGGTGGCATCGGCGGCTTGGAAGCGACACGCAAAACCGACCTGGCAAAGCTGGGTCTACGAGCCATGCTGGGTGGCCTGCTGGCCTGCTGCATGACCGGCGCCGTCGCGGGTTTGCTACTCTGAACGGCTGAGTGGCCGACGCCAACGTGCTTTCCGGCTTGCTAATTAGATATTGGGAGCGGGTTCAGCGGTGTGAC
>JBCCUO010000771.1:0-2452 GCA_039196805.1 Planctomycetota bacterium
ATCAGCTGTTGCAGCGCCCCGTGCGGGCAAAGGTGACTGCAATAGGGGTTCGACTTCGTGATTGGCGGCCATGCGAACGCGACGACGTAGATCGCAGCAAGAGAGGGCGCCAGTCGCCACGCAATGCCCTCCGTCGACCAGCCGGCGATCAACGCCATCGAAACCAGGTTTCCGGACCACAGGCCGATCACGACGATGACCCAGCACAACCAAGCGGCCCGTTTGACGCGGCGACGTCCTCCCTTTTCCGGACGCAACCAGGCACACAGGAGCAGCACCGCGAAACAGGCCCAGTCCGGAGGCTGAACACGGACGCCGGTCATCCATTGGGTCCACCAGCTGCGAAGGCTTTGTCCAACGCTCTCTGGTGCGGCGACCGGCGTCTCACTCGTCTGTTCGACTTGCCAGACGGCCGCCGCTTGGACCAAAGACTGTGCGACCGCCATGCTGGTCATGGTTGCCCCCGAAACACCTTCAACTCCCTCGGCTTCCAGGTCCATTCCCGCCAAATCGGTCAACGTCATCGACTTGAAAATCGGCCAAAACGAATACTTCTCTTGCCGGACGTACCCAACATAGGGCTCGTTGTCGAACGAATGCCGAATACGTAGCCCGGTGACGCGATCCTGATCGTCCATGGCAACCAGCAACTCTGTCGGTCCCTGGTAACCAATGATTGCATCTGCCGCCCCTCCGGTTCGGCAGAGTCTGCCAAGTGTTCTTCCGTCGTTGTCCCTCACCACAGCGCAGGGGTCACCGTCAACCTGCACGGCGGAGGGATACAACTCTCTGGCATCACTCAGCGTGATTGGATCTGGGAACAGCAGCGACCCAGGTGCATCCCCCAGTCGTCTGAGGACGCCTTGGGCAAGTGCCAGGCTGGTGAGCGTTGCGCCCGAAACGCCATCGATCTCTGGCGTTCGCTTTGGTTCGAACGTCCATCCAATGAACTGCCGAAAATACTCGCCCGAGTTTTCGACCGCCCGCACGTGCTCTTCGGTATCGCGACTGTTGAGAATCGCGACTCCTTGAACCGTCTTCTGATCGTCAAGTACCAGGATCGCTTCCGTGGGACCGCGGTACCCGACCACACCCGCTGCGTGCGGAAGCGTTCGCGCCACCCATCCCAGCGACCGGCCCAGCTTATCCGTCACCCGCCAAAGGCCCGTGGACGAGGGCTTGGAGTCGATCGAAAACGCATTCGTCAGCAATCGTTTCACCGACACGACGGTCGGGGGTGAAAGGTCTTTGCCGGCTGATGCGCCGTCCAAGTCCTTATGCGGCGTCGCTGATGGAAGCAGCGCGAGGGCAATCATCACGCCGGCGCATCGAATCCCGTGTACCAACGCGTTCCTCATTGGCGATGGTCGGTCTTGCCGCCGCGGTGCATGTTCAGCCTTTACCATCGCAGCAGTCTAAGCGGCCGGCGCTACCACTCAAGCCGCGATCCGGTTGCACGATCTCCTTGTCGATCAGCCGCTATCCGAGGACACTTCTCGATCCAGAATGAGCGACGTGCTTGACCGCGATCGCCCTCCCGCGGCTGAGAGGAGTTCTCAACGTTGACTGTCACCGAATTCATCGACCAGCACTTCTTCCACTTCAACGCTCGCGAGTTACGGGCATCGGCCGTCGCCTATCGCGACTTCGTCAATCAACAAGATGGAGCCATGATGGTTTCGCTGGCCGGAGCGATGAGCACCGGTGAACTGGGAAGGTCGTTGGCTCAAATGATCCGCCAGGGCAAGGTTCATGCGATCAGTTGCACGGCGGCGAACCTGGAAGAAGACCTTTTCAACCTGGTCGCGCACAATGACTACGAGATCATCGAGGACTGGCGAGCGCTTTCCGTTGGCGACGAGGTGGAACTGCGCGATCGGGGGCTCAACCGCGTCACCGACACGTGTATCCCTGAGACTGTGATGCGGCATCTGGAGTCGCGTTTGATGGAACGGTGGAAATCGGCTGCCGAGTCGGGGCAAGCCAGAATGCCGGCCGACTTCATGTTCGACCTGCTGGACGACGCCACGTTGGTGCCGCACTACCAGATCCCCCGTGAGCACAGCTGGGTAGCCGCTGCCAAGGATGCCGGTATTCCCGTTTTTGTTCCCGGCTTCGAGGATTCGACGCTGGGCAACATCTTTGCCGCCCGCGTGTTCGACGGATCGATTCCCAATCACCGCGCCATCGCCAGCGGCACCGAGCAGATGGAGCGATTGATCGGATGGTATCGCGATACGTCAAAGCGTTCGCCGATTGGATTCTTCCAGATCGGCGGAGGAATCGCTGGCGACTTTTCGATCTGTGTTGTACCGACGATGATCCAGGATCTGAAGATGGACATCCCGTTGTGGGGATACTTCTGTCAGATCAGCGATGCGGTTACCAGCTACGGCGGATATAGCGGAGCCGTGCCCAACGAAAAGATCACCTGGGCCAAGCTCGCCCCCGA
>JBCCUO010000772.1:0-2452 GCA_039196805.1 Planctomycetota bacterium
CCGGAGTGGTCGCGTTCGCGTTGCCGCACGCGGAACTTCAAAACGTCAACGGACAGCCGGTCGGTCTGGCAATCCGCGGCTACGGGGTCATGTTGCTGCTGGCTGTGGTCGGATCGGTCAGTCTGGCCTACTGGCGTGCCCAACGAGCGGGGATCGACCCCAACGCCATCCTGAGCCTGGCTCCCTGGACGTTCGTCGGCGGGATTGTCGGGGCAAGATTGTTCTACGTGATCCAGTACCGCGAACAGTACTTCGCCGATTCTTGGCGCGAGACGCTCGCAAACCTGGCCGCTTTCACACAAGGTGGGCTGGTCGTCTACGGGGGTTTGATTGGCGGCTTCGCGGTATCAATCCTGTTTCTTTGGCGACAAAAACTGCCGATTTTGAAGCTGGGTGATGTGATCGTTCCGTGCATCTTCGTCGGCATCATGCTGGGTCGGCTGGGATGCCTGATGAATGGGTGCTGCTATGGTGGGCGCTGCGAACCGTCCGCGCTGGCAATGGAGTTTCCCCAAGGCAGTCCGGTCTACTACGACCAGATGCTGAGCGGTGACTTGGTCGGCATCAGCGGGCCGCGATCCGAGCTGGACGCGGACATCTCGGAGGTCTTGGTAGAAACGGTCAGGCCCGAAAGCATCGCTGACAGACAAGGCGTGAAAGTGGGTCAGAGTGTGCGTTTGGCAATTGGGAAGATTGACGTTCAGGCAGCTGACAGCACGCTGCCCATCGAAGACGTTCCACGTGAACTGATTGCAATGATGAACGGTAAGACGGTGCGGCTTTCGTCGGTCGACTTGCCGCCGCGAGCGATGCCGGTCCGCGCGGCTCAATTGCTCAGCAGCCTTGCCGCATTGGCTGCCTGCGTTGTGCTCCTGATCGCATCGCGGTTCCTTCCGGTTGACGGCATGCTGTTGCTGATGGGTTGCGGGCTCTACGCTGTCGTACGATTCGGACTGGAGTGGGTCCGGGTTGACGAGGCAGGACAGTTTGGGACTGAATTGTCCATTTCTCAGTGGGTCAGCTTGATCGTGTTGTTCATCTCAGTAGTAGGGGTGGTCTGGTTGTCGCGACGCGGCCCGCGGCAAGCGGATTCGGTCGCCGTGGTGACAGCAACCTGAATGATCTCTTTGAAAATGCGGGAGCGTAGCGATGAGTTGATGGATGACCCATCAATTCCCGAAGCCGTCCATAGACAGGCGCTGGCAGGTCTTGCCAGGCTGAATGCACTCAGCGGGATCGCGAGCTTGCTTTTCGGCCGTCTGCGACGCCTGCAGCGGCGGAACCCAGACCGTCCGCTACGCGTCTTTGATGTCGCGAGCGGCGCGGGGGATCTTCCGATCAAGTGGCTGATCGCGGCAAGAAAACGACGCGTGCCGCTACAGGTCACCGCCAGCGATCTGAGCAGCCAAGCGATCGAGTACCAGCAGAAGAGCGCCCGACAAGCAGGCGTGGAATTGGGTGAATTCCAGTTGGATTGCCTTCGGGATCCCATCCCCGGCGGATTCGACGTGGTCATCTGCTCTCTCTTCATGCATCACCTGGAGGACCATGAATGCTCGCGGTTGCTTCAGTCCATGCAGATGGCTTCCGAGCAAACGATGCTGGTTTGCGACCTGGAACGATCGGGTTTCAATCTGGTTTCTGTCGGGGTGGCATCGCGATTGGTCACACGAAGTCATGTCGTTCATCACGATGCGACAGCCAGTATTCGTGGCGCATACACACGCGAGGAGTTCAAGAAGCTGGCGGAAGACTCCTTGGCTTTGCCTGTTGCCGTCGAGTCTCTGTTCCCGTGTCGGTTCTTGGCGACGGTCGACTATGCGACCGTGCCGGAGTTGACGCCTGCGTTCGCATGACCGCAGAAGCGAGAAAGTCGAGACGATGACCGTCCCAAGGATCTTGATCGTTGGAGCCGGTCCGGCAGGCACCGCCTGCGCGATCCGATTGCGCCAGCAAGGAATTTCGGTCACGCTTGCCGAACAGAGTGTGTTTCCCAGATCGAAGGCATGTGGTTGCTGCCTTGGTGGTGCCGGGATCGCGGCGCTCCAAACGCTGTCGATTGAGGATCAGGTCCAAAACGCCAGTGTGGGACTACATGCTTGGCAAGGATCATTAGGGACCAAAGACGTCTCGATCAAGCTTGCCAGCGGCTTGGCCATCTCGCGTGAACGCCTCGATCCGATCCTTTTGGAACAAGCAAGAATCCTGGGGGCGACCGTTTGGCAGCCAGCGGAGGTGCGGCCCATCTCGATGACCGAGCGCAAGGTCGAGGTTCAGGTGCAACGCTTGGATCAAATTGTGCCGGCGCGGGAAACGTTCGACATCGTTGTGATCGCCGCTGGGCTTTCGGCGGCCGGTTTCGGCCGATGGTTGCCGTGGGAAAAGCAACCCCATGGTCGGTTTGGGGTCTCCACGACGATTGCAGTCAACAGCGGCTGGGACGAACTGATCG
>JBCCUO010000773.1:0-2451 GCA_039196805.1 Planctomycetota bacterium
CGATCCCAAAGATGGTGCCATGCGAGTCCGTGACAAACAGCGTGTCGAGTCGTGGTTGCCGAGGGTCGCTCATCTGCCGGTACTGCTGCAATCGTTCCCCTAAGTAGTCGTCTAGTTGCATCCGAGACGGATGATCCAAGACAAGCGTGCGAGTCTCATTCAGGGCTCGAGCGGCATCGGCCGACTCGCTGGACTGGATCTCGTCAAGCGCCTTGGCAAAGATTTCGTCGCTTAGAACCGTGTCCAACCACTGACGCAGGTCGGGCGCATCGGATTCCTTGGATGCGGCGACAAAGTAGCGTTCCAGCTGCCCTTCCAAATTGCTGGCCGCATGCCTGGCGACCAATCGGTTGCTGCCGAACGCTTCGTTTCTTAGTGCCGCTTTGACGTTGCGCGTCGCCGAATCGATCGTCCGCGCCGCGAAGACGCAGGTCGCCAACAGCAACAAAAGCGGTCCGACCAAGCCCAACAGCATCAGCGGACGCCGAGCACGCGATTCCTGTCGTCGACGCAAGTCATTGAGTATCTGCTGAACGTTGACGTATCGTTCTTCCGGATCGGCAGCCAGGCATCGACTGACGATTCGGGCCAGCGGACGGTCGATCTTTTCTTCGTTCAATGCCTCGAGGGGCGAAGGGCTGGAACGGATTGCGTCCTGGTACCGCTTCAGTCGTTTGGGCAAAGAACCCGCCGTATCGATCTCAGAGATCAACTTCTCATCGCGATAGGGCAGTCGACCGGTCAGCATGCGAAACAGGATCGCGCCGGCCGCGTAAACATCCCAGCTGGCATCCGGTGTGCTTTTCAAGTCCGCCTGTTCGGGCGCCATGTAGAACAGCGTACCCAGCGCAGGCGTCTGATCATGGGTCATGCGGCTTTGACCGAAATCGACCAACCGAGGCTCTCGGTCGTCGGCGATCAAGATGTTGGCGGGCTTGATGTCGCAGTGCAAAACCCCTTTGCCGTGGCAATGGTTTAGCCCCACACAGATTCGATGAAATAAGTCCACCGCCTCCTGCACGGGAATTCGGCCGCGACGTTTCAACAGATCCTCTAGTGATCCACCCTCGATCAACTCCATCACGTAGTAGGGTGGGTCTGAATCCCAACCCACTTCCAGCACTTGCACGACCTGACGATCGGCCGATAGCTGAACGAGGTGCTTCACCTCATGGCTAAGCAAGGACCAATTGACGCCGCCCCGGTGCAAGTAGAATTTGACGGCCACCGGCCGGCCCGTGTTCAGATCTTGCCCGACCCAGACCTGTCCGAACGCGCCCGCCCCCAGAAACCGCTGCAGGCGGTAACCTGGGACTTCCGCCGGGGGCGTGGTAGCCTGCATCGACAGCTGTTGACTGGTCGATCGACCACCAGCCGTCTGATATTCCGTTTGGTCGTGTGTCACCCAGTTGCGTCCTCGGTGTCCTCGGCCGGCAGCCTGCTCGTGTCCTTTGTCCCTGTTCCTAACGCTGCGGCCCGCGCCCTCACCGCCGCGTCTCTTGTGCTGATGGTCACAGTGTACCGAATCCTTCCATCCTGCATCGTGCGAGTCGCCGGAAGCGTCCTTGGTATCGCTCTCGTGATCACTGCGTGTTCGCCGAGAGCGCTGGGCGACGATCCGGAACAAGTCAAAAACCGGCATACAGCCAGTCGGGAACCGAGCCGCCCAGATGCCGGTGCGGAAGCTGTTCCCTCGAACCCAATTGATATGGAACCAGCTGACACAATTGCCGCTGACACGGATGCCGCTGTGACGGATGTGTCCGAGACGATCGCGCTGCCACTGGATGGCCGCGACGGACGCGACCTCTTGCTCAAGAACTTTCGTCCGCAGGCAAAGCTCGTGACCCCGGTCACCCCTCTGACGAGAGCGAAGTTTCCGGCCGTCGATGTGCACACGCATTTCTTTTACAAGATGCGGCACAATCGCCAAGCTCTTGAAGACTTCGTCAACATGATGGATCGCAATCAGATTGCGGCTTGCGTGTCGTTGGACGGAAAGTTGGGCAGCCAGCTGGAGGAGCACATTCGATATCTTTGGAATGACCATGAATCAAGGTTCATGATCTTCGCCAACGTGGATTGGCGTGGTCCAGGAAGTGTCGACGCTCCGTCAACATGGGCCTGTCATCGCAAGGACTTTGCCCAGCGAACTGCCAACCAACTTCGCGAAGCGGCCCGGCGCGGCATCAGTGGGCTTAAGTTGTTCAAGCAATTCGGGCTGCGTTACAAGAATCCGGACGGGACTCTCGTCAAGATTGACGATCCACGTTGGGATCCGATCTGGCAGGCGTGCGGTGAGCTGGGCTTGCCCGTCATCATCCACACCGCTGACCCAGCAGCGTTCTTTGATCCTGTCGGTCCCGAAAACGAACGATGGGAAGAACTCAGTCGCCATCCCGACTGGAGTTTCTATGGGGACCAGTTTCCGTCGCGAGAGGAATTATTGGC
>JBCCUO010000774.1:0-2444 GCA_039196805.1 Planctomycetota bacterium
CATGGACGCGGTGCAAGCGAAGATCGATAAGCTTGGCCCCGAATACAAGGCCATTGCGGCAAAGCCGGAATCGGAACGGACCGACCGAGAAAAGGGCATGCTGAGCTCGCAGACGGTGCGTTCCGATTCCGGCTTTGCCGCAATGGCCTTGTATTCGGGGCCAAGCTTATCGATCTTCGCTTGCACCGCGTCCATGAACGCTTGGCCGGTGATTCGCTTGAACTCCTGCTGACGCTCGTTCAGCTGTTCTCGCAAATCATCGACGCGTCCCAGCTTGATCGTGAAGGGTGACGTGGTTGGGATACTTCGGTCCCCAAAGTCGGCCCAATCCTGGCTCGCCAGCTGCCACGCATTTTGGGCGCGCTCATCCAGGATCCCTTCCTTCTCAATCGCCTCGGAGTGATAGATCCGCCACTTGGGCCCCGTTTCGTAGAAGTTCAGCGGCGTCTGACGACGAATCTGAATCCCCGAATCCACCAACTCGTAGCCACGTTTAAGCCACAGGCGTCCGACCAACCAGTTATCGGGTTTGTTCAGGGGACCCAAGGCCTCAGGGCTGTCTACAGCGATCTTTTGCTCTAGCAATTGCTCATGCTGAATCGAATCGTCGGCGAACAGACGGCGGAACTGTCGCTTCTCGTCCGACATTCCGATCTTCGATCCATAGAACCAACCGGTGTACCAAACCAGACGCGGCGCGTTGCGATTCTGACGGATGCCTCGAGTCAGGTACTCCGTGCCCTCGCGAACCATTTCGTAGCGTTGACGGTAGTCGTCAAACTCACGCGATACGTTGTAGGTCAGGTTCCAAGCTTGGAACTCCCAGACCTTGTCGAAGTGGGGCTGAAGCAAGGCGATGTTGTTCAGCGTTGCTTTCAGACGGTCCCATTCGTGCGTTACGCTGTAGTCGTGAGACTTTTTCCATAGCAGTGATGCGGCAACTCCGCGCAGTCCCAACGAAGCCAACTTCATCGTTTCGCTGGCAGGGCTGATCTCTCCCAGATCGCTCTCTGCGATATTGTACGAGTCCCTCATCTCTGCCAATTGGCCACCTTCCCCACCGCCGCCGGCCGGTTGGCCCAGCAGAAACAGCGGTACCAGCATGCCGATCAGGACCAGCAGGTAAACGATTTTCTTTCCAAACGCCGTGTTCAGATTCATGCGGCGATCTCACGCGATTTCAAGAAAAAGTAGCTGATCATCATCGTTATCAATCAGTATCCCAGCGTGGCGATGGCGTGCCGAGCGAGCAAGCTGCCAAAGATGTCAAATCCAGATGCCGCGTATTCTGCGGTTTCGACCATCTTGGGCAGGTTGGGAAGTGCCGTTGCGACCGCGTCCATCGAATAGACAATCCCCGCGTCGGCCGTTTTGATCACCTTGGCCGCCAGCGTGTCGACATCCAACTCGGTCGTCATCGCGTCTTGCCGCAGCAACCGAACCATTGATTCGACGGGACCGCCGCCGCGATTGATCCCGACATCGATGTAATGCCGTGTGTCGTAGATCTGCTCGGCGAAGAAGCCAAGCAACACGCAAACCGACGTCGCCACCATGGCGACCGGCCCGCTCAGGAAGGTGCTGAACATCACGCCAAAGGCGATCACCATCGTCATTTGCAACCAGATGGACGCGTACGCCTTGAGCATGTTGACCGCAAACGGGTTCTCGCCGGGACGCAGGTAGACGCCGCTTTGCGTGACGCCCAAGTATTGACCACGATCGACGCAGCGAACGACCACTTGCAGCCTGCCTTCTTCGTCGACCAGGTCATCAAACACGCTCAACATGCGGGTTTGGCTTCCGTCAGTGCCTTCACTTTCCAGGCTCAGTGAATGCTCATCGACCTCGTACTCATCCACGATGAAGACGTACGGGTTGGTTTCGATCGGCTTGTCGGGATGCTTGAGCGTGATCGAGCCACGCAGTCCGGTATCGATGTCACCCTTGTAGGACCGGTAGGCTCGAATCGAAAGGTCCAGCGGGATGTTGTCGGGAAAACGCTCGGGCGTGATGTTCTCAAACGTGAAGATCGCGGCACCCAGCGTGCCGCCTTCCACATAGCCGTGCGTCATCTTGCGAGCACCGCCGGAAAGGCCGATCAAACGCGAGATTCCGGCACTGCTGTAGCCGCCGGGCAATTGCTCGTCACCGACATTGACCCCTTTCTCGTCGATGTTGCCGCTGCGATCCAAGAACTGGATTTCGCCATATTGCGGGATCCGTGCCCGCAGCGCGCCAACTGCCGAACCGATTTCGAACTCCCCACTGTCGTTCCGAGTGACCACGTGTTGGTGACCTCGGACGACGTCGGTCAGACCCCGGCCATCTTCATCCAGAGTGAAGGTGTGGCGGTGGAACTGAACGTAATCGGATTCGCCTTCATAGCGACCGTCCTCAAGCTGCTTGACCTCAGTGACCTCGTTATGGGAGTGACGAAGCCC
>JBCCUO010000775.1:0-2442 GCA_039196805.1 Planctomycetota bacterium
CCACCGGGCTGGTCGATGACAGTCTGCGAGATGGACTTTCGCGTCGGCGGAAACTACGAAAGCCGATTCCGAAACGACCAGGATGGTACCGAGTTTGGACTTGCTGGTGAGTTTCTCGAAATTGAATCGCCGAGCAAAATCGTTCAGGGTGAAGTCTATGGACTAGGCGATGCCGATGAGGACACAGCCAACGCTGCCGTAGTCACGTTCAAATTTCAAGAGACGAGCGGAGTGACCACCGTCGTCACGTTGATAGAGTATGCATCAAACGAGGCTCGCGATGCGGCCCTGGCGACCGGAATGACAGCGTCCATGGAAATGGGCTACAAAATCATTGATGAGCTCTTGGCAAAACACTGATGAAGTCGCTCGCTTCCCTTTGAGGCTGGTGGCTGGCGAAGTGCTGACCAGATCCCCCGGCGGACGCCGAGTCGCAGCCCCAACTCGTTGAGGTCGACGGCTACAGGCTCGGCCTGCAGCCTCGGCCCAGCGATTCAACGTGGCTGTTGTTTTAAAGATGCAGTCGCGGACGACCTCAAACGGTGGTGTCCCCTTCGCAAGCCGAATTCGCAACGACAGGGGACAAACGCTTAAAGTGGTCAGCTACCAAAGGGTCAGGAAGTTGCCGAGCGCCCGTGGCGGATCACGGACACACTCTGGCCGAAAGACACATGCATGGTTCACCCTCAGTATCGAGCCTGTCGTCGGAGAAACGATGAAAGCGCTGCCATCAAGAACAAGAACGTCGTGCAAGCGGGTTCGGGAACCACATTGGTCGACACTGATACGGTGCCTGCCTCCAGCGTGATCTGGTTGCTGTCGATGAGTTGGAATTGTTCGTCGAAGAACAGCGAGTCCACGCCATCAACGCTGACGCGAAACCGGTCGTTGCTCGGACCCGCTGTCCCAGCACTCAGCTGGACACTGGCGACACCTAGTAGACTCGGCCGGATCACCGAAGCGGCCGGATCGAAGATGCCAACCGAATCGATGATCCCAAACTGCCGTCCCGCATCGAAAGCATCCGCCGAAAACAACACGGCTGTTGTGCCGGCGAAGAGGTGGTCGGCGCGGCTGGTTCGAGCAGCGGAAGCTTGCCCGTCGTCAAGAAATCGCAACGTTGAATTTCCCGAAAGCGGCTCAATTCTGAGCTGCAGAGCGAAACTCGCAATCGAGACCGGGGGAGTCAATCCATCGTTGTCGGCGAAAACCTCGACCTGGCCGGAGCCGGATGAGTCCAATTGAATGTCGCCAACGGAAACAATCAAACCGGCATCCACACCCGTTCCGCACGCAATCATTTTCAACAACGCGATGAGGAAAAGAAGAAATCTAGTTGGCATGGCAGTTCTTTCAAAATGAATGGGAACAAAGCACTGGAAAGGCAAGAATCAACAGTCGTGGATGCTGCCAGTTGGCTGAGCGCATCCAGCCCCTACGACAACCTAGGTCCACAACCTCGAATGCCTGCTAGAACAAGCTGCGCGACTCGCCGTCGTCGCTCAGGTTGTCATCGACTGTCGATGATCGAATGTTGGGAGCTGTCAGTAGCTGTGATTCGGATTCAGGATCCGACTCCAGTTCTTGCCGCTGGCGCGACAGCCGGTTGATTACCAGCAGAGCATCGAGCGCACTGACCGCTCCATTGCCCGACACATCCTCAAAAAGGAACGAACTCACGTCGGTGGGCCGTTCGTCTCCCTTCTCCACTTCCGGGGATCTGGCCCTGATGATCGCATTGATCACCAGAAGTGCGTCGAGGGGTGAAACCTTGCCGTCGGCATTCACGTCGGTCGGCTGCAGGACATTCTGAAACGGTCGGCCGCTGGCGACCTTTAGCAGCAGGTCGCCCGCGCTGAAGCTCTGATGAAACTGCCCGTCGATCGTCTCCGGTGCGTTGTGTTGCCAGCCCTCGCCGATGTCGATGGTGTCATCAGAATCCCCGCGCACGGTCAAGTCCGCATCGCTTCCGATCACTCGAACAATCGCTTCGGGATCGACACGAACGGAATTGGGAAGAGCGGGATCGAGTCGAATGACTTCGATCGCTTGAATGGCCTGGTCAGCAGCTGCCGCGAAGTCGATCGTTGCATTCGCACCGCGGGCAAGAATCTGGTCCAGTCCTTCTCCGCCATCTGCCGTTTTGTCGATCAGGTCATTCAAGATAAGCGAGTCATCACCTGTGCCTCCAGCGAAGGCGACATCGACGACGTCCTGGGGAAGCGTTGAAACATCCAAGCGATCGTTTCCACCAAGCCCATGGATCGTCGCACGTTCGATTTGGCCGTTTTCGATGGTGAAGGCTGATGGCGCGACGCGAGTCAAGTCAAAGTCGGCGTCGGGGTGCGTGCCGTCGCCAGCAGCGCCCCCATCCGTTGCCAGCGTCAACCTCAACTCATCGTCAGCACCATCGGCACCATTGAATTGGAAGGTGTCGATGCC
>JBCCUO010000776.1:0-2436 GCA_039196805.1 Planctomycetota bacterium
CGATCCACCTGGTCCACGAGCAACCGATTCGGAGTGTGGGGATCGTGGGCGCCGGAGCGATGGGCGCGGGGATTGCGCAGCTGGCGGCCACTCGAGGGTTTCAGGTGTCGGTGAGAGAAATCAGCCCGCAGGCCGCTGACGTCGGCCGACGACGGATCGAATCGCTGATCCAAGGCTATGCCAAACACAAGCGCTGGGATGACGCACGGACGGACGGCCTGCTGCGTCGAGTCGACGTTTCGGCGGCAGGTGACGCGTTGGATGACTGCGATCTGGTTGTCGAAGCGATCGTGGAGAAGCTGGAAGCCAAGCAGAGCCTGTTTGCTGACTTGGCCGATCGGACGAATGCAGACACGATCTTGGCTTCCAATACATCGTCGCTATCGATCGCCAAGATTGCTTCGACAGTCCAGCCGAAATCGCGCTGCGCTGGCCTTCACTTCTTCAATCCGGTTAACCGAATGGAGCTGGTCGAAGTCGTGCGTGGCCCGGACACGGACGCCGCGACGACCGCCAGACTGGTCAGCTTTGTTCGGGCTCTAGGGAAAACACCCGTTGTCACCCGAGACGCGCCGGGGTTCCTGGTCAATCGCATCCTGTTTCCCTACTTGGGTGAAGCGGTAGTGATGGTCCAAGAAGGTCTGGGCGTCGCCGAAATCGATCGCCAGTTGCGGCGGTTCGGCATGCCGATGGGACCGCTCCAGTTGCTGGATCACGTTGGCTTGGACGTGGCAGCCAGCGTGGCGGAAAGCCTGCAGCCGGTGATGCCGGAAGCGGGACGTGTTGTGGAAACGCTGAGCAAGCTGCTGGACCGTGGCGAATTGGGCGTGAAGTAGGGATGCGGCTTCTACCGTCATGTCAAGCGAAAAGGA
Organism: Planctomycetota bacterium; assembly: GCA_039196805.1. Classification (GTDB taxonomy): domain Bacteria; phylum Planctomycetota; class Planctomycetia; order Pirellulales; family Pirellulaceae; genus JBCCUO01. The sequence continues at coordinate 873 of JBCCUO010000776.1, forward strand.
ACGCCAACGGTTGCGCCTGCCTTCGCCGCGCAGGACGGCATTCAGACGGACGATCTGCGATTCATGTCCGACGGACTGACCGGCACGCAGCGCCGGCTGGTTTACCCGATGTTGGGCGAGGCGGTGCGGTGCCACCAGCAGCGTGTGGTCGATCAAGCCTGGGCCATCGATCTTGCGATGGTGCTGGGAACCGGCTTTGCGCCTCACCAGGGCGGGCCAATTCGGTTGATCGAATCGATCGGCGCCGACGTGGTGACGCACAACATGCAGACGCTGAGTTCGATCCACGGGGGACGATTTGCGCCGCCGGAACGGATGTGCAACCTGTTTGATGGCCAGTCCAAGCCGGATTTGGAGGTTCCGACCGGCTGAATCCAACCTGCCAAAACCGCTCGATCGGCCCGTTCACCTGCCGTAGAGCGTCGCGAAGCCTGTTTCGACCGTTACCTAAGGAGCGATGTGATGAGTACTGAATTGGATCCCATGACCACACCGTCGAGCAAACCCATGACGGCCCCGTTGCTCAAACCTCTGTCAGGCAAACGCGACGACGCTCCGGAGTCGGACACGGTCATCACACCAGCAGAGCAGGACGATCACACCCGAAGCGAGGGCTCCGCCGAATCCTTTGCCGAAGTCGCGCTGCGACTGGGAGGAGCGTCAGCGGATGAAGCGAAGCGAACCGGAGCTCTTGACACAGCCGACGATCAGGTGGAGTCGCTCTTCGCGCCTCGTTATCAGACCATGAACAGTCCGATACACCGCGCCGTCTGGGACCGTGAAGTCGACACGGAATTGTTCTTCGCTTCGCCTCCGCAGCTGAACCGCCGAGTCGAACGGGTAGCCGCTGAGTCGCTGGAACTGGTGCGCAAACACCGGACGGCAGGCACGTTGATCAACGACCAAGGCAAGATCAGCGATCAAGTCCTTGGTGAACTGGGCGCTGCTGGATACTGGGGGACTCTGGTTGCACCGGAGTACGGTGGCAGTGGCGCGACGATGCGGCAGTTTTCGCGTTTGATCACCCGCATGGCGATGATGGACCCCACGGTGGCCGGCTTGGCGTCCGTTCATGGATGCATCGGCGCAGTCGATCCGGTGCGAGCTTTCGGGAATGAGGAACAGAAACGTCGCTTCCTACCCAAGCTTGCTAGTGGCGAGACGCTGTCCGCATTCGCGCTGACCGAGCCCGGAGCCGGAAGCGACTTGACGGCGCTGAAGACTACGGCGGTCCGCGAGGGCGATCACTACAGCGTCAACGGCGAGAAGCTGTTCATCACCAATGCGGTGCCGGGACGCACCATCGGCTTGGTCTGCAAGATTGACGGCGTCCCGTCGGTCTTGATCGTCGATCTCCCGCAACAGGAGAGCGAATCGTTCCAGGTGAATCGCTACGGCCTGTACGCCCTGAATCGAGCCCACAACCAAGGGCTTCGATTCACGAACTTTCGGGTTCCGGTGGAGAACCGCCTGGATCCCGGGTCGGGAGACGGGCTGACGATTGCCTATCACGGATTGAACTTGGGCCGTGTGGCGCTGTGTGCCAACGCGGCGGGAACGATGC
>JBCCUO010000777.1:0-2431 GCA_039196805.1 Planctomycetota bacterium
ATCGCGTAAAGATCATCAATCTCGTTGGCGGTATCACAGTCGAGGATCAATCGCGGCCTGGAGTCATTGGATTCGGCGGCCGTGACCGTCGGTCCTACCAAGACTCCGATGAATAGTAGGCAAGGACTAAGCAAAACACGGCGGAGACCATCAGGGAGGTTTCGCATCAACGGAACAGCTCGATTGTCAAGGAAAGCTGGGGCACAGCGGGTGGAGGAGGACGGCACATGATTGTAGCCCGACAAAGCCAATGAGTCTGCGATCACGGTGGTCAAGCATGGTTCCGATTGGGACCGTGATGTGGGGGAACGGGGATGAAACAACAACTTGCTTGGCTGGGGGCGGTCGCTTGCCTGATCCCCCTGTCCTTCATTCAAGCTCCTTACCCGCAAGAGCTGGTGTTGCAGCATGTTCCCTCCGTGTTGGCAGTCTTCGGGCTGATTTGGGTGATCACCCACTGCCGCATCAGTTCAAGATCGTTGACGTGTCTGATTGCCTTTCTGTTTTTGCATGTCTTGGGCGCGCGCTGGATCTATTCGTTCGTTCCCTACGATGACTGGACGCGGTCCCTGGTCGGCATCTCCCTTTCCGAGCAATTGGGCTGGCAACGCAATCACTACGACCGGCTCGTGCACTTCGCTTCGGGACTGCTCGGTGTGCCACCGGCATCTGAGTTGCTTCAGCGGGCCGCAAGCATGCGGCCGCGCGGTGCCGCGATCATGGCTGTCTCGGTCGTGCTATCGGTGGGAGCAATTTACGAAATTCTGGAGTGGCAGATTGCGGTCACTCTCTCGCCCGCCCAGGCGGAAGCCTACAACGGTCAACAGGGTGACGTTTGGGATCCGCAAAAGGATCTGGCGCTGGCGTGGCTGGGTGGCATGATCTCGGCAGCGGCGGTTTCGCGCTGGCGGCCACAACTGTCGTCGCTCCACGTCAGCGGCTGAAGTAGGCGTCCAAATCAGGTCGCTTTAGGTAGCGATATCCCCAAAACATCAGAGCGACTTTGGCGGCAACCCATACCAAGGAGAACGCGAGGCCAAAGTACATGGCAAACTGCATGATCTGCTCCATCCCGGGAGGCGAATTGCCACCCCCGGCCATGTCCCTCATGAACGTCTGGGTGATTGGGATCGTCTGCATCTGAACCAGGACCCCCACGATCGCACGGAGAAGCTCAAGTCCCATCGAGACGATCAGCACCTTGCTCATGAGGCCGCGTGACCACGCCTTACGCGACAGGATCCCGTAGCCACCGCCCAGGTAGGCGAGGCTGAGGCCGATCCCCACCACGAAGAAGATAAGGTTCGGGACGAAATACAGGTCCATCACGTCCGCCAACGCATCGTTGAACCGCTGCTGTGGTTCGGGGACCGGTGCTCCCGCTGTCATCATCTTCTGAATGGCTTGTCCGAAAAGCATGTAGGCAAGCCCGACGACCTCGAATAGCAGCCCGAAGAATCCGGCGAGCAGGGCCAACACGCCGATCACCGTCAACCCGGTCGGACGGACGATGACTTGATTGGCGGCGTTAGAAGCCGCAGCCCCAGCAGACGCAACCACCGAAGGTGGGGCAACCGAAGCGTACGGATTGCTTGGCTGGGCCCCGTGCGCGTTCGTGTCGATTGCGTCCGCGTCGTTGGCTCCCGTCGGCTTGGACCCTTGCGATTCGTTCACGGCGAAGATTCCTGGACGGAGGGTGAAACAAACTCGGCCGAACGGAGCGACAGGAAGTGCCGCTGAACGTCGGCTGGAGCGTGCCCCTGATCGGCTAGTCGAAAAGCATGCATGACTTGAGGATTCAACAACACGATCAAGCCGTAGATTGTCAGTCCGATTTGCGTCGGCAGGCAATAACACGTAACGATCGTCACCAACCCAGCCAGCAGCACGACGATGCTGAACGATCGCCTCCGAAATCGGAACGCTTGAAGACCGCCGAAGATGGTACCCAACGCGACCGCAACCAGCGCCAAGCATAACAAGCCTCCGACCAGACCGACCCATAAGCCTACATTGGGCGGCGGAGGCGCATTTCCGCCCCTGGCGATCGCTTGTTCGCGGATCTGTTCGAAGACCTGTGGCATGAACACGGCGTACAGACCTGCCGCGCCTCCCATCAACAATACCATCGCTCCTTGAACAATCATCAACACGCCCAAGATCGGCACGTGGTTGACCAGCCCCGGCGAGAGGAATTGCGAGACATCGATCGAAGCATCGACCGCGGACCCAGCTGTCATCGCCGCCGGGCGATACGGGTTGGCCATCCCAGCGCCAGTCGGGTCATGCGGAACGCTCATCGGCTAGCTCGTGATCAATTGCGCGATCGCCACAGGGCCGTCATTCTAGGCGATGAAGGCAGCGCGTGTCGCTTCGACAATGTATCCCGCCTTCTCCCAAGGCCAGGTTTGCAAGCGGCTGGCCAGTTGCC
>JBCCUO010000778.1:0-2425 GCA_039196805.1 Planctomycetota bacterium
AGCCGGCTCAACACAGAGGTTTAGTTGTTAGCCGCTACGAAAGCGACATCTCGTCCGACAGGCTTCGAACGGAAGTCCCGGACCCCGCCTAGCAAGAATGCGTCCACCGTGAAATCAAATGAATATAAATCCAGACCTTTCAAGATGCGGCTGTCAGCCTGCCGCGCTCCCTCATCGCACAGACAAGTTGACTCCAAGTCGATCCGGCCGACGCACTCGAGGCATCGATCATCAAGCGTTCACGCTCGTTGAACTGCTGGTCGTCATCGCAATCATCGGACTGCTGGTCTCGATGCTGCTACCAGCCGTGCAAAACGCGCGCGAGGCGGCACGGAAAGTCTCATGCAGTAATCGCCTGCGTCAAATTACGCTAGCCACGCACAACTACCACGCGGCGTTCAAGGTATTACCCACGAACTATACCGGTGCCGGGAACGCACAAGGGGAATGCGGCAGCGGCTTTTATAGCTGGCTGGTTCCGATCCTGCCCTTTGTGGAGCAGTCTGCACTCTATGAGTCGATCGACTTTAAACAGCCGATGTCGGATCGCTGTGACTACGCGTTCAGCGACGAGTACACCGATTATTCGATCAGCCCAACGCATCCGAATGCGGATGCGACGCGGACCTTGGTGAGCACATTCCTGTGCCCATCTGAACCAGCTGCAAAGCTTCAGCATCACGGCGACGAAGTCTACGCGCCGGGTAGTTATGCAGCCAACGTTGGCTGGCCCGCCGAGTCATCGTGGCCGGGATCGTCGAGTGTGGTGACTCGCCAGAACGGTGTCATTGGGCTCAAAAACCCGGCGGAAGAAAACAGCTGGCACCGCCCCACGGCTAGATTCTCAGACATCACGGACGGCCTCTCCAACACCGCCGCTGTCGCCGAAAGAGTCATCGCTCAGCTGTTCGTGGTGGAGGGTCGGTTCGGCGGGTCGTTTGTTCTGGATACCGTGGATGAAAACATGCAGTCGTTCTGCGGAGGCTCGCTTCGCGGCAGGGACCTAGAAAGCTGGGTCCAATACTGCGGTTCGGTCACCCTGAGTGATCCCGTTTATGCCGAGAAGCATGGGCATTCGTGGATCAGCGGATGGACGTTTGCGGCCAACACGTACATGCATGTGATGCCCATCGGTCTACGCAACTGTCATATCTACGGCGGCGAGGGGAGCGGGAACAACGTGGTCACGCCCGGCAGCTACCACATCGGCGGACTGCACGTCGGAATGGCAGACGGCAGCGTTGAGTTCCTCTCCGAACAAACGGATCAGCGACTCTGGTGGGCAATGGGAAGCATTAATGGTGGTGAAACCGAGGAGCGCGAATGACCTCCAAAGGCATCCAAGTTGCTGCCTTTGCACTGGTGATTTCCTTCGTCGGGTGCGGCTCAGACGGTTTTTCGTTGCCCGAAAAGGGTGAGCTAGAGCAGCTACTGGACTTACCGCCGGGGTCGTTCGAGCTGATCGGCGGACTCAAGTCGGAGCCCGAGAACAGCGCTCAACATTCGACGATTTGGGTCGTTTCCAGTGAGATGCCGTTGCCAATCCCAGAAAAACGCGATTCCGTGCGAAAAAACGCCAGGAGGCGGGTCCAAGAGTCGAGGCGGAGCGACGGCCGGTCGGTCGTCTCTACGAATCCTTGCCCGCTTTCAGCGGTAGAATCGATGATGGCGGCTTGTCACGTGGAGGAAGATAACTGGCCGAAGTGGAAGACTGAGCGAGCTGAAAGCTTTCAGTGGAATTCAGACGACCAGCATGTCTGCATTCGCGAGGCAGCGACGGAGTCGGGATGGCTTACCGTCGTAGAGTGGATTGGAACGGGTCCTGGCACCCGATCGAACAAGTAGGCCCGCAGGCCGTACTGTGAGCATACGGCCAAGGTCGCTTCGCGGAGTCGAACCCACCGATTACGATGATGGACGGAAGTTCTTTCGTCTGAGACGGCTTCCGGTCTGGCCTCACTATCCAAGCGGCATGCTTACCCAATCGTGACTAGGTCCCGCCAACTCTCGACGTTCCTCCTGATGTTCGCCGTGCTACTAAGCAACGGAGCAGCATGGTTGCACGTCGGGTGCTGCGGTTCTGTCGCTCCAGTTTCCAAGGGTGCACCGGCTCGCCAAGTTGATGCATGCTGTTGTCATCATCATGCCAAACAGTCGACTCTGCCGGATGAGTCGTCCAACCGAACATCAGGTGGCTCTCGGGAGCAGTCGCCGGGGGATAGCCACGACCCAACGACCTGTTTCGTCTGTCAACACGTCTTCGCTTCTCGAGACGTTGCTGTTGTCGAAAGCGACGAGTTCGATTGGGCAAGTGTTGCGAGCAAGCGGGCGTGTCAGATTATTGGAACTGATGCTGGTTCTCAAAACGCCCGAGCCATCATCTTTCTGAGAGGGCCGCCTCGAGTCTGAGCGAACACCCGGCTTC
>JBCCUO010000779.1:0-2417 GCA_039196805.1 Planctomycetota bacterium
CAGCCAGCCACGATCGCTCCCAATCATTCCGACAAGTGCGGGTCGAGAGAGCGTCTGAGACACCAATGCCCAGACCATGAGTGCGTTGATGACATGAAGCGGCAAGTGAAGCCAGCGGTACGCGAATGGATTCAGCTGGCTGAAGTGGTGGTTGACCGCGAAGCTTAGGTTCACCAGAGGCCGCGCAACCAGCGGCGACTTCTCCCGTGGATTCAGTGGCCCGCCTGACGGTGAATCGACCACCAGTGGCCACAGCTGACGGATCGAATCGTTGTCGACGATGGCCGGAATGTCGTCCAGCATGAACTCGTTGTGCAATCCATCGCGATAGCTGAGGTAGCAAGCGATCGAAAGCAGAACGCAACCGGAAACGATCGCACTGTACGACCACCACTGCCACCCACTGAAGGATGAATGCTGCCGGCTAGTCATGGCTTCGAAGTCGCGATCGATCATGACAGGGCCTGGTTGAGGCTAAAGAAGGGTGCGATCAGACACGAGTTAGCGTATCGGGATGCTTCAGAATTCCAGAAGTTGACCGATTACTGGAAGCCTGGCGGCATCCGCTACGATCGACACGCCGGACTTTGATTGCCCGTTTCTAGGCATGGCAGCCGCTTTGCCAAGGAATTGATGTACAGTTCGATGGGCAAAGCTGGATGGCATCCGAGTTCTGCCCGTTAGCCGGCCATCAAGCTGCAGCGTAGTTTGTGGACTCACGAAACTCCCGACCGCGGTGCGTCGATCGCACCAAGTCGACGCTCGCTATGCTGCATGACCTGAACCAGAATCGCGACCACTACGACCGAGTCTTAAAGGCAAAGCCTTCGTTGTACTACGAGCGCTTTGACCGGAATATTCTGAAAAACCGGCCATTTGTCGCAGCGTTGGTAGCGGAAGCCTTTCGTCGGTACTTCCCGTCGCCGGTGGACCAACTGCTGGATCTGGGCTGTGGCACAGGTTTCTACTATCCGCTGCTCGCTCGGCACGCCCGATCGATCACCGGCGTTGATGTGTCGAGAGAGATGCTACGCGAGGCCCAGCAAGTGATTGCAGCAGACAACCTGTCCGGTTGCCGCGTGATCGAGGCATCCGCGCTTGCGTTGCCGATGACGGACAAATCAATGGACGCAGTCCATGCTTGGGATTTTCTGCATCACCTCTCGGACGTGGACCAAGCCATCACCGAGATCGCTCGCGTTCTGAAACCTGGCGGATGCTTCGTCGCCTTGGAGCCCAATCTGGTCAATCCATCGATCGCCTGGTACCACGCCCGCCGAAGATCCGAATGGAGACTGTTTCTTCAGAACCAATTCACGCTTCCCAGTCGATTGCGACGTGACTTCGACGTGCAGATCAACTTTGACAACACAATCATCAGCTTCCTGGACGACCGAACCGAATGGATTTGGAAAGCGGCGGACAAACTGACGTCCTACCCGCTTTTGGATCGCCTGTCTTTTCGCTACGTGCTGCGCTGCAAGCGAAGGTAGAGAACGTGTAGCGGAATTCGCCAAGAGTTTCGGCGGGGCGTCGACCTTGGACGCGACCCATCGAAAGCCTCCGCGGCTTGAGCTACGAGAGACTCGGTCGCAAGCCTTCGCGACTTCCGCCGCATCAATTTGGCTAGCCGGCCTTCTTTGACTCTTCGGCGGCGTTCAATCGGTTGTAGAGCGTCTTCAGACTGACGCCCAGCTCTTCCGCTGCCGCCGGCTTATTGCCTCCGTGACGCTCGATCGCCTTTTCGATCGCCAGCATCTCGATCTCTTTCATACTGAGCGGCTCCAGCTGCTGTAGTTCTTTACGCAATCGACGTCGACTGAAGTGCTGTGGCAAATCGGATGCGTCAATTGGCAAGGCATCACAAATCAGCGCCGCATGCTCGACCACGTTGGCAAGCTCGCGAACGTTGCCAGGCCACTGGTGAGCTTGAAGCTGTTGCATCGCTTCCTGGGTGAACAGGCTCCCTGGGGTCCCGTCACTGCGGTGTCGCCGCAGCAGGTGCTCGGCCAACGGGGGAATGTCCTCGATCCGTTCACGAAGCGGAGGAACGATGATTTCAAACGTGTTGATTCGGAACATCAAGTCCTCACGAAACGTCCCGTCTTCCACCATCGCTTCTAGGTTTCGGTGAGTCGCACAGATGACGCGTACATCCACTTGCAACGTCTGATTGTCGCCCAATCGACGGATGTCACCCGTTTCCAAGACGCGCAGCAGTTTGGCTTGCATTGCCAGCGGCAACTCACCAATCTCGTCCAAAAACACGGTGCCACCATCCGCCATCTCGAACAGTCCCGTTCGCGCGGAGTCGAGCCCCGTGAACGCCCCGCGACAGTGACCAAACAACTCACTTTCGTTCAAGTGTTCGGGAAGGGCACCAAAGTTGATGGAAACCATCGGCTTTTCTGCGCGCA
>JBCCUO010000780.1:0-2415 GCA_039196805.1 Planctomycetota bacterium
CGGCGGATTGGGAGGGCAATACGACGGTATTCTTCTCGCCACTGGACATCAGCTGCGCTCTGGAAAGCCAAAACTCGGTCCAATGTCCCGGTTACGAAACCAGCGACGCGGCTCGACTCGTCACCAACCTGTTGTTGTACGCATTGCAGCAATGACAGCCACATCACAGGTCATCGCGCGCGTCCACACCGGACCGAAATCGAACCATTCCCGATCAGAGCGATTACGATGAGTCCGTGCTCGTGCTCAGCGAAGAGGTGCTCATCATCGTTGGATCGCAAATCGGAAGTTGTTCTTAAGCTTTCCCTCAAATACCGCTGATGTTTGGATGACGCTATCCCATCGTTTGATCTTGTTGGTTCTGATGCCGTTGTGCGGCTCGATGGCGGTATCGGCTCAGCAAGCGGAGCCGCTTTCACTGCGGTCGATCTATCACCCGGAGGATCGGTTTAACTACGACGGGACGATTCCGCCCACTCATTGGTTGGATGATTCGCCGTCCAAGCTGTTGGTCCGTCGCGACAGCCAATGGCACCGTGTGGACCTGCGGACGATGGACGAGACGCCCTGGTCGGAACAGGATTCGATCCAATCACGGATCGAGGCCCTGGATGGTCTCGATGACAAGAAAATCATGGCGGCGACACATCGCGTCATCGCAAGTCTGCCGCGAACCGGCGCGACCGTTCTAAGCCGGATCGATGGTGGCTTGGCATTGATCTCGCCCGACCAGCCGGCGCGCTGGCTCACCCGCGAAGCCAAGTCTTGGGGCAACGCCACGCTGGACCCGACCGATCGGCGAGTTGGCTACACCTGTGACGGTGACTTCTTTGTTGTCGATGTCGCGAGTGGCTTGACGGTGCGGATCACCGACGATGCGACCGACACGATGCTGGACGGTGTTCTGGACTGGACGTACCAGGAGGAAATATTCGGGCGCGGAAACTACAAAGGATTTTGGTTCAGCCCCGACGGCAACTTCGTAGCCGTTCTGCAAGTCGACATCTCCGCGATTCCCCCCTACGTTCTGACCGCCGCGTCAACAGATCGAGGTGAATCGGTTACGCGGCGATACAGCAAGGCGGGCGATCCCATCCCGCACGCCGCTTTGTTGCTCGTTGATCTGCGGCCGATCGATTCCGGCGAGCCGCCGTCGATCCGCGGCGTTATCAAGTCGACCCGGCAAGAACCTTTGATCGTGACGGGAGTCTGGTGGCACCCCCATAGCGGCTGTCTCCACTACACGATCAGCGATCGCCTACAGACGTGGCGCGAACTCTTCTCGTTGTCCCCCAATGAAAACCCGATCTCGCTGATTTGCGAGGAGAGTCCCGCTTGGGTGGAACCTCCGTCCGCTCCTGCCATGTTGACCGATGGAAGCCTGGTCTGGCGCTCTGCGATTCCGACTGGTTTTCACCGGCTGTTACGGATCAGTGCGGATGGAAGCGAGAACCGACCGATCACACCTGGAGAGTTTGACGTCCGCAGCTTCTTCGTCGGGCCCAACGAAGACTTTGCGATCGTGACCGGTCACGTCAATCAGGGAATTGTGGGTCAACAGGCCTATCGCATCCCAATCGCCCCAGGATCGAGCCGACCGGTTGCCCCGACCGAGCTGGTGCCGATCACTCATCGACCGGGTTGGCATTCCATCGACATCAGCCCGGATGCCAAGACGCTGCTTAGTCGGCACAGTCGTATTTTGGATCCACCCGACCTGCTGGTTCGCTCCACTCTGGGCGGTCCCACTCACGTGATGACCACGAACAAACTTGCACTGACGAAGAAGATCCACGAACCAGAGTTGCTGTCGATTGACACTCCCGACGGACATTCGCTTCCGGCGATCTTGGTGCGGCCACGCGAGGTGTCTCATCCGATTCCGGTGGTCGTTTCCACGTACGGAGGCCCATCGGCGCCGTCTGCCCGAGACCGCTGGTCGGGACGCCGCGCGATGTACCGCCAACTGCTTGCCCGTGAAGGCATCGCTAGCCTGGTGGTGGACACACGAAGCAGCGGAGCCAGCCATCCTGCAGAGGTCTGGCCCATCAAAGGCCGAGTGGGCGAATCGGAATCAAAAGACATGGACCATGTCGCAAAGTGGCTCCGTCAGCAGCCTTGGGTGGCGGCGGACCGAATTGGCCTGCGAGGATGGAGTTTTGGAGGCTACTTGACGCTCTTGACGATGACCAAGTCCACCGGTTACGCCGCCGGGGTCGCCGGCGGATCGGTGACCGATTGGCAAGAGTACGACTCGTTCTATACCGAGCGTTACATGGGGCTTCCGGACGATAACGCCGAGAATTATCGAGCCAACTCGCCGCTTTACCATGCCAAGTCGCTTTCTGGACGCGTGCTGATGATCCACGGTGAGGTAGATGATAACGTGCATCCATCGAACACCTTACGGATGGC
>JBCCUO010000781.1:0-2412 GCA_039196805.1 Planctomycetota bacterium
ATTGAACAGAGTTGTCGGACGACCGGAATCGAGTCCGTGTACGTTTTCTTCCCCGTGTACCTTTCCGTCCCCTCGTCGGGCGCCCTCACGCTTCATCTGATCGAACCCCGGAGCGGAAAACGGACAGCCTTGATTGAAAACATCTATCTCGCCGTAGCTCAGGTCGTCGGCAAAGATCAGCACCACGTTGGGTCGACCGCCGAGATCCTGTGGGTCGACCGCGGTGCAACCGTTGGACGTGGTCACCGGCAGCAAGAGACAGACCGACAACAATGAGGCCAACCGGGAGGTCATCGACCAGATCGGAGATGATCCGAATGCTCACTTTCGCAACATGATGAAACCGCATACGGAAAAAGACATGAAACGCATTCAGAAATCAGTACGCGACGAGCATGGAAACAATCTTGAGAAGATCATCCAGTTCTACATCGATCATGCCGAACGGCTGAGCGTGAATTCTGAAGGAGAGTTTGTCGTTGTGTAACTCAAGCGTTGGCTTGGTGGCTTGACACAATCCTCGCGATTCTTCGTCGCCCGCGGCCCGCTGTTCAGCTCGCTAGGCGCGGAAGTTCAAAGCCCTTGCGACGCGGCCGATCGAGCAACGCACTGGCGGCCGGGTCGTCGACAAAGTCCTCGCTGTCCGGATCCCAACGCAACTTTCGGCCGACTTCACGACAGATATTGATGGGGTGGCACAGGTTGACGGCTCGATGCCCGATTTCCACATCGGCGATCGGTTTCTGGCGAGTCTTGATGCAGTCAAGCCAATTCTGAAGATGGGGTTCGGCAGCAGATCCGGCGACCTTGGGTGCGTCCGCGACGAGTTCCTTCGGATTGCTCGCGACGCGGCCTCGGTTGATCTCGATCTTGCCTTTCTCGCCAATGAAGACTGCGCCCCATTGCACGCCTTCTTCACGCTCGAATCGGATGAGCGTGCCGTCGGCGTACTTCATTCTCACTTCGGCATCGGGCTCGTCGCTGATCGGCCAGATCTCGACGGGGCCCGTGTCATCTTTTCCAAGGGTGTTCTGGATCTGATCCGCCGCGTGCGCACCATGGAGGGTCACATCGCCGCCTGAGTAATCCCAACACTGGGCCCACCCCTGATACGCCTGCAGCTTCTTTTGCAGACGATGGTTGTATGGGTGCAGCATCGCCGGACCGGTCCAAAGGTTCCAATCGAGCCCCTTCGGGATCGGTTCTTCGCTCAGACCGGTGTAGCGTCGTGGCGGCTTGTACTGACGAGCGATCACCGTGTGAACCTTGCCGATCGCTCCGCCGCGAACCAAATCCGCCGCCCAAGCGTCCGGCTGCATGGATCGCTGATGGGTCCCGACCTGACAGACACGCTCGTACTTGCGGACGGCTTTGACGAGCGTCTTGCCCTCAGCGATCGTCAGCGTCAGGTGTTTTTCCGCATAGACATCGAGCCCGGCTTGGCAGGCGAGGACGCTGGCAAGGACACGATTCTGATCGGTGGTTGCGACGACCACCGCGTCGAGTTTCTCCTTGTCAAACATCTGACGGTAGTCCTGATACTTCGCCCAATCGCTTTCCGGATTCCGAGCTTGCACTCGCTCCATGTGCTCGGCCATGCAGTCGCTGATGGCGACTACGCGTCCGGCCGGTGGCATGAACCGCGTCAGATGCGCACCACGACCTCCGGTACCGATGATGCCGATGTGGACTCGCTCGTTGGCCGCGACGTTACCTTCGCGTCCCAACACGTGAGCCGGGATGATTGTGGGAAAGGTCGCGGCTGAAACCATTGTGGACAGCCGTTTGAGAAAATCGCGACGAGGATTTTGTTGCCGACATCGCACCTGCGGACCACCGCTACTTTCCGACATCGTCTGCTCCCCGCCATTTTCGGTTTACCAAGATCGAACGGCCAATCGGAATTGTGTTCCCGGCTGCTGCCGGGTGCAACTCTCCACGTCCCTTCGACCTGGGACCAGCTTCATGCGAGCCGACTGAGATTACCCATACGGCGGTTCAAACGTCTCGGATACAGATGCCCATACCCGCGTTGCAGGTTCGATCTGGAAGATGCGTTCGAGTCTTTACGTGAGGCGATGCGCGAAGACGGTGAAGGAGAGCGCTTAAGGGGTAGCAGTGTCGCCGGGGCGTGAGACTGCCTGTCGACGGCTTCGTCCCGGCTGGGCTGCCCAATAACCACTTCAGCGTTCGGCTTTGCATCCGCTTCGCGGCAGAACTTCGGTCCCGCGGGAGACCTCACGATCGTTTGCCGCTTCCTCCCGCAGCCCTGGTGTCGGCCACCGGAGCGCGCAGCAGGACTTCAGAGTGTTTGCGCTGCAGAGTGACTGACTTGTCTTTACCGCGCTGGCTCCCCTCTCCTTCAGCTTGCTGAGGGAGAGCGATGGTCTTGATTAGAGTCAACTTTGACGA
>JBCCUO010000782.1:0-2409 GCA_039196805.1 Planctomycetota bacterium
CTTGAAGCCGGACGATGATCCGCCACGTCGCTACGGTCCCGATTTTCCTCGGATCACGATCGGTGACATCGTTAAAGTCCAGCGTTTGCTGGCCAAGTCCCTGGGGATCGAGTGCTGGCGCGCGGTGGTCGGCGGTTCGCTGGGAGGTCACCAGGCGATGGTCTGGAGCACGCGTTATCCTGAGTCCGTCAAGAGCTGCATCATCATCGCGTCTTCACCCCGCCTGACCAGTCAGGCGTTGGGATTCGATGTGGTGGCACGCAACGCGATCCAAACCGATCCCCATTTTTGCGGCGGCCAGTATTACGACCAACCCAAACGCCCCGATACCGGACTCGCGATCGCACGGATGTTGGGCCACATCACGTATCTCTCCAGCCAAGCGATGGAGGCGAAGTTTGATCCTGATCGTCATGACCCCCGACAAATCGCGTCGATTTTCGAGCAGCATTTCAGTGTGGGGTCCTACTTAGCCCACCAGGGCCAGAAGTTCACCACGCGTTTCGACGCCAACAGCTATCTGACCCTGTCGATGGCGATGGATCTGTTTGATCTGGGCGCCTCGCGACTGCAATTGATGGAGTCGTTTGACGAAAGCCAATGCGATTTTCTAGTCGTGAGCTTCAGCAGCGACTGGCTGTTTCCAGCCAGTCAGTCCCGCGAGATCGTGGCTGCGCTGACCGCTTTGGGCAAACCGGTCACCTACGCAGAAATCACGACCGACGCGGGACACGACGCGTTCCTAATCGACCGAGATATTCAGCAGTACGGTCCTCTGATCCGTGCCCTGCTATCCGATCCGGTACCCGACGTGGAGCCCCTAACTGTCGTCGAACAGTCGATCATCGATTGGATTCCCAGCGAATCGTCGGTGTTGGATCTGGGGTGTGGCAACGGACACTTGCTTGCCGCCATGAAACGTCGTGGCAGCCAACGAATCATGGGTGTCGAGGTTGCGGGCAACAGCCTGATCGATGCTGCCAAACGTGGCCTGAACGTGATCGACTACGACCTGAATCAAGGGTTGCCCGCCTTCATCGATGAGCAATTCGACTACGTCGTGCTGAGCGCCACGTTGCAGGCAGTCGCCAACGTCGAATCGTTGTTTGACGAGATGCTGCGCGTGGGTAAGCAGGTGGTCGTCAGCTTTCCAAATTTTGCTTACAAGTCGTTGCGTGAAGACTACGTCAAGCGAGGCCGTTCTCCCAAAGCACGTGGGCAATTCAACTTCGAGTGGTACAACACGCCGAACCGGAGATTCCCTAGCATCGCGGACGTCCATGATCTGTGCCAAAAAAATCGCATCAAGATCATCAAGGAAATCTATTTCGATTCCGAATCGAATCAGCAGATCCCAGCCGACCAAGATCCCAACCTGAACGCTGATACCGCGATCTTGGCAGTCACCCGCTAGCGAAACGACTGTCGTCTCCGAAGAGGTTTGCTTCGCCTTCGGCCCTCCGTAGGGAGGGCGAAGGGAGCTGCGGACTATTTCGACGGTTGGCCGATGCAATAGAGGCTGGTGTCGCTACGCAGAATCAGCAGCCCGTCGACGATCGCGGGCGTGGCGCCAAATCGCTCATCGGGGGTGCCCAACCGATTGGTGGCGATCTCCTGATAGTCAGGAGACGCGGCAAGGACGATCACTCCCTCGTCTCGTGTCGTCAGAAATAGGTGCTCTCCGTCAGTGACGATGGACGCGTAAACGCGACTTCGCGTTGGCATCCGTTTGCGAAACATCTCTTCACCGTCGCTGGCTCGCACGCACAGCATCATCGCCTTGTCGTGCGACCAATACAGGTAGCCATCATCCAGCACCGGTGTCGTCACGTTGGCCCCTCGCGACACCTGCCAAAGCAAATGGGACTCCGAGACGTCGCCGCGTCCCCCGGCCTTAACGGCAAACGTCATGTTGGTTCGGCCTCCGCTGCAATACAGCGTATCTCCTTTGGCGATCACGCACGGCACAACGTAATCCTGGATGGCCAGGCAATTCCACAGACGCTCGCCGGTGTCCGGATCCAGCCCCAGCACCGCTCCTTTCTGGTTGACCGCCAACTCAGAGCTGCCATCGGAAAGCGTGACCAGCGTCGGAGTCGTCCAAGCCTTTTGGATTTCAGCGGTACGCCATCGAACTTGCCCGGTCGCTTTCTCGATTCCGTAGATCGCACCGTCTTCGATCGATGCGTTCATGATCACTAAGTCATCGTGGATGATCGGACTCGCTGCGGCACCGAATCCGACGGTGTTCGAACCAAGGGGGCGTCGCCACATCAACTCGCCATCGTGATCGAGCCCCACCAGGCCAGAAGCACCGAAGTAAGCGTACACGCCCGATGAGTCGACGCACGGCGTCGGCGAAGCGTATCCATGCTCACCGACCCGTTTCCCCATCTCTTGCTCCGACGC
>JBCCUO010000783.1:0-2400 GCA_039196805.1 Planctomycetota bacterium
GTCGGGTCAGTGATGGCCTTTGTCTTGGGAATCGCTCAGACAGCGTCGGACCGCGACGGCGGAGCCCGAGCGCTCTTGCTGCAACGGGCGCTGACCGCCACGCAATGGTATTGGGGCAAGCTGGTCGCCGGACTCACGATGCAGCTAACCGCAATCGTCGGTCCCCTGCTTGGATTGGCCGCATACTTCGCGTGGGACGACCGCCAAACGATTGCCTTTCGACCTGTTGATCTAGTTCCTTCCTACGCGATGGCTGTCGGGAGTTTCTTGCTTTGGCCCGCGAGCGTTTTACTCGTTCAACGATCGGATCGCTTCTGGGGCACTCGCGTGCTTCCCGTTGTCACCAGCGCAATCGCTGTTTGGTTATTGGGCGCCTCCGTCTACTTGACGTCAGACCCGCTGATTTGGTTAGTGATCTTCGCCGCTTTCGCCGTGCCGATCGCAATTGCAGCTTGGCGACACTTCGAATCTCCGGTCGCAAGGTCTTTTTCCGCTCGGTCGTCGCTTTGGATGGTCAACACGGTCGCATTGCTCTCGTTGATTGGCTTGGCGGGAACGTTCGCGACCGCGCAATACTCATCCCGTATGAGTCGACTGATGGTCACGATTGGTGCGGATGGTCGAGCTTGGCTTTGCGATCAACAAAGCAACGGTGTCAGACGAGAGATGAAGTACGCTCCGCTGGACCAATCAAGGTCCGCTCGCGAAGCCTTGACCAGCGATCTGGCGATGGCCCCGACGGCCCAATGGGCTTTGAATCGCGGTGGAATCACACGCTATCCACGTTCGATGCGTCCATTGGGCACGCTAAGAGCCGACCAACAGGGGAATGGTCAGCTTCGAATGATCTTTGACGATGCGTCGCAGGAAGTCCTCGTCTATCGCAGGGAGAATGGGCACACCCAGTTGCGACAGCGTATGACACCCGAGGAAGGATCCTTCGGCGAATTCTTCGCTTTGGCCAATCCGACGCTTGTGCCGATGCAAAACGCCTTGGACTACAGTCGTCCTGCTTCGATGTTCCAGCAAGTGAACTCTTCCACTGAGTTGATTGGTTGTCGAAACGGTCTGTTTGAAATCGATATTGAGGGGCGTCGGGTGACCAAGTTGGCCAGCTTTGACACCTTCAACGCCCCAAAAGATGTCAAATATGTTTTTACAAGCCAGCCGGGAGGCAGCGTTCAAGCATTCTTGGTGTCGAATCGAGTCTTCTTCGTCGATACTCAACCGGTCGTCACGCAGATGGAACAACGATCCGATGGCCAGCAGTCGCTGCCAGCTGATGATGCGCGTGGGGACGCGAATCCGAACAAGAGCAGTCGGGTCACGCAGGTAATACTTCCCAAGGTCCTGTCAGACGCGCAGGCTTTTCGAGTCGCCAAGATGCCGGACAAGACTGGGCAGTACGTTGCGTTGACACATCCAGCGAGCGTAGGCAGTCTTCGCAAAGAGACGATTCACTGGTTTCGCTTCGATCGAGAGGGTGAGTTGCTTGAGCAAGAGTCGTATCACGAAACACTCGGATTTGAACCACCACCCAAAGATCGGATTTCTCCGGCCGCGTTTGTGCCGCCGCTTGGGTTTGGCGTTGCATCATTGATTGGTTGGATTGGCAGTGGAACCAATCGGGTGTGGGAGTCCACGTTGAAGGAGTTTCTCAGCTCTCCGGAGCACGTGCTCTGGCTGTTGGGAAACGTCGTGCTAGCCATTTCCATCCTGTTGCTGGTGCGACGCCGCTTCGTCAACGTCGCACTATGGTGGCTGGTCCCTTCCGTGCTCATGGGCCCAGCGGCATCACTGGCGGTAGTGACCGTTCATCGCAGACGCGACCTGCACGCTTGCCATGCATGCGGAAAACGAACGTGGGTCAATGAAGTTTCGTGTCAACACTGCGGTGCGTCGGATCTGGATCGTCCGAGTCGGGGAATCGAGATCCTTGGCAAGGCAAATCGGACTCGTGAAGTCGCTGCGGCTGCCGTGTGAGATTGGAAAGAGTCGACCGACCACTCCGTGGTCCCGAGCCGACTCGCACCGCGAAGCGAATGTACCGGACACCTAGCGATTGGGGTGTAGAAACCGATGCCCGCACGGACGTCGCGTCGGTCTCATGTTGTCCCGACGCCCAACCGTCGTCCACTCTTCGTCTACACGGATCGTAGCAGCTGACGAACTTGGCACCCCTCGCCCCGCTTCGTGGAGAGGGGCTCATGCGTCTGTCATTGCCTGGGAGTCGACGGCAACCATGCGGCCAACCTATCCGTTCCCAACTTCGCACTGCGCCGGCCCCCTCATCCCCAGCCCTTAGTATCTGGCTGTCGACACCTTTGGCTTCATTTTGGAAGCTTCTGGAAGTTGATGCCAGTCTCCTTGCCTGCAGCTCGGGGCTGGTGCGGCGGCGTA
>JBCCUO010000784.1:0-2397 GCA_039196805.1 Planctomycetota bacterium
CATGTAGGTGGCACGATCCCAGAAGAATACTTGACCAACTACGTCGCAGACCGAGTGAAGACAACAGGCGAAGTGTTTCTGGGACTCACAATGGGGTGTGCTCAGTGCCACGACCACAAGTACGACCCGATTTCTCAGGAAGAGTACTATCAGTTCTTTGCCTTCTTCAACGAGCTTGAAGACCGCGGCCTTGATGGAAACGCGGGCATCAATGCCGGCCCCAAGATGCTGGCCAACACCGTTCTGCGATCCGATGAACTGGAGACCATCGAGGCCGAGATTGCAGCGATTGAACAAGAACTCACATCGACCACGACTGACGGGTTTCCCGCATGGTTGGACACCGAACGCAAGAGGGAGTTGGCCCGGGGTGACCGATTCCGCTTTCCGGAAGCAAAGTTGTTGGACGTCTCGTCCCCCAACCGGCCGGGACCGTTTGAGTTTCACCCGGATGGGACTGTAACGGTGTCCCAACCAAGTCGCGGACTCAATGGGTTTAGCCACTCGCTCCTGCTAGGGCATAGCGAAGAGAACACGGGCGAGCATCAGCCAGTCGAATTGGTGACAGGTGTTCGCATCGAGTTTGTGCCCGAGAGCCACGGCGAGAGAGAAGACGCGGACGACAAATCGCTCGTGCTCACACCGTTTGACGAAGGCGTTCCCAAAGTCACGACGGTCTTGATCTCCGCTACGTCGCAACCGGCCGACCAAGTGGACTTCCACAGTCAACTGGAGTTCTCGCATGCGACGGCCAGCAGCTCGGCGGCGGGCCATGATCCGATGTCGGTTCTTGACGAGCGGAATCTTCAGTGGTGGGAACCGGCCAAGCCTGATATGAGGCAACACTTGACGTTGACGTTTGACCAACCCGTTGATCCGGCCGAAACACCCTACTTGAGTGTCTTGGTGTTCTTCGGAACCAATCAGTCGTTGCCCTACCACTGGAGGGTTCGTCCCCTCTGTGGAAACGACCCCGACAGTCGATGGAGCGAGGCCGTCGCGGCGTCGATCGCAGAAAACCCCAGCCAGTGGGACGACGAGGCACGCGAAAAGGTATGGACGGTTTTTCGTGAATCGGCACCCTCACTGGAACCATTACGTGTTCGCCTCGCCAATCTTAGAGAGCGACGCGGTGTGCTGACCCAGAAGCACTCTGCAATGGTGATGAACACGGCCAAAAAGCCACGCGAAACGTTTGTGTTGGAACGCGGGCAGTATGACTCGCCGACCCGCCGAGTGACGCCGCA
This sequence comes from Planctomycetota bacterium, assembly GCA_039196805.1. Classification (GTDB taxonomy): domain Bacteria; phylum Planctomycetota; class Planctomycetia; order Pirellulales; family Pirellulaceae; genus JBCCUO01. Next base: position 1,248 of record JBCCUO010000784.1, read on the forward strand.
GACTCCTAAGGCGCTTCCCCCGTTGAGTGTTTCCGCGAGCCCATCCGCTGACTCCAGTGAACCCATTGCGGAGAATGCAGTCGGCAACCCGACACGCTTGGATCTCGCTCGTTGGCTGACCGATCCAGAGCATCCGTTGACGGCTCGCGTGGCCGTGAATCGCATTTGGGCGATGCTCTTTGGAACGGGTCTTGTGGCGACCTCGGCAGACTTCGGGTCGCAGGGCGAGTATCCGAGCCATCCCGAGTTGTTGGACCATCTGGCCCGTCACTTCACAGCAAGCGGCTGGAATCAAAAGGATCTGATCCGCGAGATTGTCTCCAGTGCAACGTATCGTCAGCAGTCCAGTGCAACCGCCGAGCAGTTGGAACTGGATCCCAAGAACCGATTGCTGGCGAGAGGTCCGCGGTTTCGATTGCCGGCCGAGTTCATCCGCGACTCCGCGCTAGCCGTCAGCGGATTACTGGTGCCGCGTGTTGGTGGCCCCAGTGTTCATCCCTACCAACCCGCGGGTCTGTGGAAAGAGGTCAGTCACTTCGGCAGCACACCCGCCACCAAGCAGGTGTTCGTCCAAGATCACGGCGAGAAACTCTATCGACGCAGCTTGTACACGATCGTGAAACGCACCAGCCCGCATCCAGCGATGGCTGCGTTTGATGCCCCCAATCGCGAAATGTGTACCGTCGATCGCGGCGTGACGAACACTCCACTGCAAGCCCTGGTGACGCTGAACGATCCCCAGTACGCGGAGGCGGCTCGGGTGCTTGCCGCGTCTCTGCTTCAGGATGATTCAGTAGCGGATGATCGATCCCGTCTCAGATTGGCTTTCGAACAAGTTGTTTGCCGACCGCCGAGCGACGCGGAAAGCACAGCGGTTGAACAGTTCTTGACGTCTCAGCTGACTCGCTACCAGGCGGCGCCCGCCGACGCTCGTCGCGTTGTGGCCGTCGGCGAATCGCCTGTTGCCAAGGATCTGGACGCGATCCAGCAAGCGGCCTGGACGCAGGTCGCTGCATTGCTGATGAACTTGAGTGAGGCACTAACTCGCTCGTGATAGGAATCTGCTGAACCCAATCGCATCTTCGCCAAACGTCCGTCAACAAGTAGCCTTCACCATGACTCGATCACTTTCCCACGAGCTTCAGCTGCG
>JBCCUO010000785.1:0-2396 GCA_039196805.1 Planctomycetota bacterium
CGAGGATCTTGCAGGCGGGAGCGGATCACCGCAACCTCACCCTCCGCGTACTCAATTTTATCCGTGCCCAGAGCCGCAAACTCATCACTCGCCGAATACGGTGGCTGCATGGCGGCCTGCAAAAGTTGATTCCAAAACCTGGCGTGAAATCGATCTGCGACCTTGTATCGCCAACGCCAAGTTTGATCGCTGGACAGATAGAACACGCGGCCCGATCCATACAGTTTAGTCACCATCCACGGAATCGACTCTGCGTCCGCGTTGACGGCCTCAATCCACACCTGCGCGTCAGCGGTCGGCTGCGTTCGGATGGCCGACGCGGGAGCGGGAAGCGCCTTCCACATCAGCCGGACGTCCTCGCCACGTCCAGACAATCTGATCGAGGGTTGTTCGGCACCTAAGTCGGTCACGGTCAAGTCTTTGACACGCATGCTCGCATCGGGCCCTGTGCCGATACTCGACAAGTAGCGCACCGGAATCAGGTCCGCGAGTCCGGAAGTGCCACTCTGCGACGCTTCACTATCAAGCGACTGACCCTCCTTTTCATCATCGTTGACGCTGGACTGGCGAGCCATCGAAGCGATCCTTCCGTAGCGTCCGTCCACGATGATCAAGCCGCCCCCACGGCGGACGAAGTCTTCGATGGCGCGCAGATCTTGAGGAGTCAATTGCTGATCGGGGACTTCGCCCAAGACGATTGCGTCGTAGCGTCCAAACGCTTCGCGAGTTCGCGGAAACTGCCCCGGTTCATTTCCTCGGACAACACGCGGCATGTCGGTACCGGGCCCAAAAATGACGGTGTCCACGTCCCAGGCCGGATCACGATCAAACAGGTTCTTGAGATACCGAATTTCCCAACGACTGCTACCATCCAAGATCAACAGCCGCCGATCGCGCATCGTGGCCGCAACACGAAACGTGGCCATGTCGTTTTCAGGAACGTCATCGACGCGAACCGATTCGACGCTTGCCTTCAAGTCCAGCACCACGCTGCTTCGACGCACCCATCGTGATGCCATCTGGCGACGTCGTTGGACCAGGGGATCGACTTCAAAGTCGAAAGGCACGATTTGCTGACCCGAAGCCCCCAGTGTCACCGTTTGTGTCCAGACAGACTCGTTTCCATCAGCGATTTTGACAGTCACCTGTTCTCCGCTGACTCCAAAGTGCTGAAGCGTCAAGTTGCCCGCCAACGTTCCATCCGCCACCACGCTTTCGGGCGACTCGATGTTTCCGACCGAAACATCCGTTCGTTCCTGTTCTGACCCAAATCCGACAGCGTGAACCGTCACAGAACTCGCCGCCAAGCGACCAGCTATCTCCGCAACCGATTGCCCCGTGTCCTCGGCATCACCGAGTTGAGGTTGCTGCCGAGCAGTCAATGGTCCCCGCCAATTGTCCTGCCCGTCCGTCATGAGAACGATCGCGCGAGACTGCACCCGCGTCCGGCGTTCCACTGCTGGATCCGGGAAGGGCGACGTCTGGGTCGATTCATCTCCAGCGCCTCTGACGGAACGCTGCAGGGCAACACCCAAGGGGCTGGCCAAGTCGGTTGCCAATCCATCGGGACGCAGATCAAACGTCGGTTCTCCGGAGTCGCCCGAATTCGATGACCAGATGGGCGTCGTACCATCGGCAGAAAAGGCGATCACGTCAACTTCGTGGGTCGACTTCAGACGTTCCAACCATCCGATGGCCGAGGGACCCCCAGTGAGGAGCCTGAGACTCCTCTGCAAACGATGGTTGCGGTCGGAATCGCCCGAGGAATCACTGACCGCCATGCTCTGCGACGTATCGACAGCGAACGTCACGTGGCCCAGAACACCGGTGAGACGGCGCGAGTGCCAGACAGGACCAGCCAGCGTCATCACCAACAACGCAACGACGGTCCCGCGTAGCGCCGGAAGTCCGAAGGACCAAGGAGTTGCAAGCGATCGCGTCTCGCGCAGGTACAACGCAGCGACCAACGTGGCCAAAGTCATTGCGACCGTGACCACCAGCCAAGCCGAGTGGTTCCCGGTAAATCGCAGCGCCTCAATCATGTCGTCACCGCCGTTGGGTTCGGTGACACACTTGGCTGATCATCGCCAGACCGCCGCTGACGTGGCATCAATCGTTGTTGGACCAAAATCTCCATCACGACCACCACCAACAAGAGGGCCAAGATTGGCCGCCAGATCTCTCGGCCAAAACGGCTAAGCTGGTTGTCTCCAATGACCTCGCCAATGGCTTGGTAGACGTCGGCCCCCAGTCGATCGGCCAGCGTCTGCAGTTTCTCTGCCTGAGCATCCCTCAAGAGTGACTCGCTGGCGGGAACGTCCGCAATCCGCAGCGATGTGACGTCCGTTTCCGATGATCGCATTGAACGCACGATGCGGAAGGGACCTGGCTGGCGA
>JBCCUO010000786.1:0-2395 GCA_039196805.1 Planctomycetota bacterium
CGATCACAGTCGTGGCTCCTCGCCCGAGTGGGCCGGAAAGTGAGCCAAGACGCCGTCACGCTGCTTCGTTTCCACAACCGTTTCAACGAACGAGTTGATGCCGCTGGCCAAGCCAAGGAATCGCTGCAAGACTGATGCGAACAGGAACGCACCGACCGCTTGGTAATGGTCTTCGTCTAGAACCACCGTCAGTTGGGACCCACGAGCGAACTCACCTTCACACAGCGGACCGATCTGGCGCGTGACCTTGTTGTGCCGAAGTTCAACCAGACCCTCGACTAATTGTCGCGACGTCGCACCGCGAGGATCGTACGAGTTCGGATCAGAGAAGTCGTACAGCCGTAACATCTCGCGAAGCGTCGAAAGCCCATTGGGACCTTCCACGAAACGATGGCCAAGCGAAAGATGGCTGACCAGGTTCCAGTGCGCGTGCCGACGGACCTCCGGTCGAAGGGGAGACGTGGGGTGTTTGAGGCACTGAACCGTACCAATTGGAAGTGACGTACCTACATGCCAAGTCACTCCGTCACCATGCTGCCGAAGCAGCACCGGAATGTCGCGATCGGTGCAGGTCGCGTGGACCGTGACGACTTCCGCACCAGGCATCAGTGGGTCAAATTGACGGTCGACCAACTGCAGGCTCACGTCGCTGCCGTTATCTTTCTCACGCTGGCTTTCTGTGCGAGAGGCGTGCCAGTAGCCTGATTCCGCTTCCTTTTCATCGCGTCGACCCAAGTCAAAGAATGGACGCCAGCGACGGTCTCCATCCGCTCGTGAACTGATCACGTTGTCAACCGAATAGACTTCGCTTCCCATCCGTCGCGCTGCGTCGGGAACAATTCGGTAGTCGCTCCGTTGCCGAGTGAACTGAATCGGTTCACAGATCTTGGAATGCAGATTGACGATCGGCACGCAACCGGTTCGCACATGCTCAGCTCGCACGTCAGGCGTCAGGCCGGCATGTGACTGATTCAGGTAGATCCAGACCTCGACCTCGCGGGTGGTGAGCGTATCGCGTGCCGCCTGCCATCCGCCAAGGTCGGCAAAGGCAAACTTGTCGGGGAACGAAAACAGTTCCGTCAGCAGCCGATACCCGTCAAACGATTGGGCCGGATAGGGCAACATCGCTGATTCGCGGTCAAATCCGACGGCGCCGATCACCTGATCGGCCGCGACACGGGTGACGTGGTCTCCCGTCGCGAAGGCGACCTCGATGGCGTTGTTAAACAGGCTCTCGTAGAGCCCGTTCACGATGCCCTCGGGACCCGTCAAATGAAGACGCAATGATTCCAAAGGGACGGCGCTCAGTGGCTTGCTGTGAAGATGCCGCAGCCGGATTCGCAGAGCCGACTGAGTCCCGTCGGGTGGCGCCGGGCCATCACCCAGCGGTGGCTGAAGCAAGGCAACGTCCGTGACCTCGATCGGCCAAAGGTGAGTGGCTTGAGTCGTCCGAAAACGGCACGTGTGGCCTTCGACCGGTGAAGTACGAATCGGTACGTGACGAGGAACCGGAATCCCTTCGGCCGGCAAGTTGGCCGGATCGGCAATCAACTGAACGACCGCCATCGATGGGATCGGTCGTAGATAGTGGGGATACAGAATGGATAGCAGCGCGTCCGTGATCTCGGGCAGGTCGTCATCCAGACGCTTGTGCACCCGGGCCGCCATCAAGGAAACGGACTGAATCAAACGCTCGACGTGGGGATCGCCCGTGCCAGTGGCGTCCATGCGAAGGCGCCCCGCCGCCGCGGGATAGCGGTCGGCAAAATCGCGTGATTGTTCTTTCTGGTAGTGCAGTTCACGATCGTAGTACTGGAACAGCGTCTGCGTCACGATTCGGTCTCCCCGATGCTGAATTGTCCCGAGGGAACGTGCAGGCTGGATTCAAAGATGACTTGCGGTGCGGTTTCGACTGCCAAACGAGCGACCACACGAAACCTCAGATCACAGAGCTTGAGTCCCGAATCACTGCCCAGTTCGATTTGAACGTCGCTCAGTCGAGGTTCGAATCGATGAATGACCTCCACCAACGCTGCCGCCAACCGTCTTCGACCTGCGGGCGTGTCCAATGAGAAGGTTGATGGATCAGGCACGCCGAATCCAACCACCGAGTCGGCCAGCAACGGAGACTCCAAGGCCAGCCCTGGGATCGACTGCTGAGTGTTGAGCAGGTCTTCCAAATCACGCCGCACCGCTGTGGTCAACGTGGGCACGTCATACCATTCCGGACTGTCCGGTCCACCCACGCTGACGTCCGCCAATCGATCGAAGACCGAGGGCAGCAACATCGACTGTCGTGGCAAGTGGTTGGTGGCGGGCATCGAACTTTCCGTTTCTACGCGACCACTAGACGGCCCCGCAGTTTGTTTCGCGATCCTTCCAGGAGGGCCGCGAA
>JBCCUO010000787.1:0-2385 GCA_039196805.1 Planctomycetota bacterium
CATGATGTTTGCGGTCACGATTGGCATGGTTCGCGGGGGCGTGGTTCCGTTCAACATCTTTCCCAAGTCCGACAACAATTACTTGAAGGCAACCATCACGTTCCCGGATGGAACGTCCGAGACCGATACGGCCGCCGCGACGGCCAGGATGGAAAAGGCGATTCGCGAAGTCAGCCGTAAGATCGCCTTAGAGCGCGCTGCGGAAGAGAATCGCAGTGTCAGCGAGATCTATCCGGGCCAGACGGAGAACGGCCGGATCTTGGGGCCGATTCGGCTTACCTATCGGGACGTTGGTACCATTTCTCAGGAAGGCCCCGCCGCAGGCGGCGGAAGCGGCAGTCACGTTGGCCAGATTTTGGTCGAGCTGTACGACACCAAAGTTCGTAAGACTCACAGTGACGATCTGTTGGCACTATGGCGAAAGGAAGTCGGCGAGTTCGCGGGAGCGGAAAAGGTGACGTTCGGAACCATTGGCGTTGGCCCGGGCGGCAAGCCAATCGAGTTCAAGCTGTTGGCCGATAGCGACGACGTGGACCAACTGCTGGCCGCGACCGAGGAGATCAAGGGCAAGCTGGGAACGTTCGCAGGTGTCTACGACATCTCCGACGACAACACTCCGGGCAAATGGGAGTTTCAGTTCAAGGTCAAAGACGATGCATTGGCAACCGGTGTGACGGCGACCGACCTGGGAACGACCGTGCGCAACGCCTACTTCGGCTCCGAGGTGATGCGTCTTCAGCGTGGACGTCACGAGGTCAAGTTAAAGGTTCGCTATCCCGAAGAGGAACGCCAAAGCTTGGTGGGTTTCCGCGACATCCGAATCCGCACTCCCGATGGCGGGGATCGCCCGATCGGTGAATTGGCCGAGCGAAAGGTCCAACGTGGGTTTTCGGAAATCAATCGCGTGGACCAGCTGCGAAGCATTACCGTTGCGGCCGACCTGGACGAGTCTTCCGCAAACTCCTCGTTGATTATCAGCGAGCTGAAGACTGACTTTGTCCCGGAACTGCAGCAACGTTTTCCCGCGGTCTCGCTTCGCTGGGAAGGTCAGCAGGAACAAACTCGCGAGTCGATGGGCAGTTTGGGGATCGGGTTCATGGTTGCCATCTTGTGCATGTTCGTTCTTTTGGTGCTGCAGTTTCGCAGCTACATCCAGCCGATCCTGATCCTGTTGATCGTGCCGTTTGGCATGATCGGCGCCGTGTGGGGCCACGCGTTCTTGGGGCTGCCGCTCACCCTGTTCAGTATGTTTGGCTTGGTCGCGCTGGCGGGTGTCGTCGTCAATGACTCCATCGTGCTGGTGGACTTTATCAACGCTCGGATTCGATCCGGGGTTCCGTACGAGCAAGCGTTGCTGGAATCGGGCCAGCGTCGATTCCGTCCGATCATGCTGACCAGCATGACGACCATTGCCGGTCTATTGCCGCTGCTGACGGAACGATCCTTCCAAGCGCAGTTGCTGATCCCGATGGCTGCCAGTCTAGCGTTCGGCTTGATGGTTGCCACATCTCTGGTGCTACTGCTGGTGCCGACCTTTTACCAGATCTACCTGAATGCCGTTGCCATGCTGGGCTTTTCGATCAACGATCATGAGTAAGCAACAAGCAACCCCTTGCTAGCGCAACGGAACTCGTCAGAGTTCCGAAACAGTCTCCGCCCGAAGAGCGAGCGAGAGGGCCTATACACACACCATTGGATCACTCCCAAAGCAACTTCGGGAGTGCCGGTCGCTTGCGCTTCCCGCTAAGGTGAACCGAAGCGCCAGCGAGAGGGCCCAGGAATCCGATTCCTCGATCGGGACAGGACACTAGTCCGCCAGGTTGCTGTCGAAGACTTGAACGCTGGCCCAGCCCGATTTGTTGGCTTCGATGAACTCAAGATGCCTGGAGGCGACCTGGTACTGGTCGTGAGAGGTGCGATCTTTGAAGACGACGTGCAAGGAGACGTCGTAGTCCGCGTTCACTTCACGTTGATAATCAGGCTCGCGAGTGCCCACGGAGAAACTGACGCAACCGTCGTGGCCGTCCAAGTACTTTTGACATTCCTGGATCAGGTGATCACGGGCTTGGTCGGTGCGGTCGGTCAGCGTGAAGAAAACGTGGTGTGCCAGTCGGGCCATGAAGGAAATCCTGAAATTGCTAAAAGTCGTCAGCCGTTTTTCGGTTGGCGTACTTTCGCGAGTCGTCGCGTCGATGCAACCCGGCACGCTGCATCAGCGACTGTTTCATGATTTCTTCGACGAAGTCGTCATCTGCGGGTGGAGGCCCATAGGCACCCAGTGACTGCGGATCGTATTCGATTACGTAGGTATGCTTGGCGATCGAGACCTCAGACTCCGGATCCACCCTTTTCCGCACCACGGGGCGCTTGTTCACCTTGGTTCCG
>JBCCUO010000788.1:0-2383 GCA_039196805.1 Planctomycetota bacterium
CCAGCAAACCTTCGAGCCGACGAGAGTCGCTGTCCGCAGGCGCTTCGCCCGCAAAGGTCGACAAGCCGACCGCTGCTAAGGTTGCCGCCAAACCGCTTCCCACACCCACCGCGGACTTGGTCGCGAAGTCAGCGCCACCAGCACCTCCGGAAGTGGTCAAGGAAGAACCAGTCGCGGCGCCGGCAAAAGCGAGTCTGGCTCCTCCGATCCCCGCGGTTCCCCAATTGGCGGATGCTGGACCCGCGACAACGGAAGGCCCGAAAGCTGCGATTCCAACGATGCAGCTTCCACCCAAGCAGCCCTACGCGGCGTCCCAGCCCGCGGTCAATCCGCTGCAGAACGGATCGGTAGCGGGATACAAACCGCAGCTGCCCGCTCAAGATCTCTCGCCGTCACCGGCGCCCGTACCCACGCGAGATCAAACGGGGGTTCATGGTCCCCGAGTGGATGCGTTCCAACCGATCGATCCCTACCAACAACACGTGACCGGGAATTCCCGGGCTACTTCCCGTTTACAGGCTCCGACTCGTTTCGCACAAGCTCCCGCGATGACGCCAACGCTTCCTCCGGCGGCAACAGTGCAAGCCCCCGTTTCGAATTCGGCCCCGGCCGTTGCCCAACCGGGGATGGCAACTTCGGAGCTTGCCATGCCGTCGTCGGCTGCAAAGGCAGCGATGGAGGCAAAACGTTTGCCTTCCAACCCGATGAATGCTTTTCCCACGACGGGAATGCGGGCACACACGCCCGCGCTCCAGCAGCCGATGCCTGACGTCGGACGCAGAAATGGGATGACGACGGAAGTGGTCAACAAGGTCCGCGACACGAATCTCGCTTCCGAGGGTCGGGCCAACTTCGCCACCCGCAAGTTGCAAGCCGGGGAAACGGCCGTTGCAACTGAATTGCCATCGATCCGCGTCGTCACCCATGGGCCTGGTGAGATGATGATCAAGCAAACCCGACAATACGAGATTCGCGTGGAGAACCGTGGCTCGATCGACGCGGAAGGGGTTCTGGTTCGTGCCTTGATCCCCGATTGGGCAAGTCTGAAGGGACAAAACTCATCACGAGGGAACATCGAATCGGAGTCGATCGATCACAGCGAACGATTGGTTTGGACGATCGACCGTCTGCCCGCTGGAAAAAGCGAAACCATGTTGCTGCAACTCAAAGCGATGCGAAGTGGGCTTTACGACGTGGATGTGGATTGGACCTTGGTGCCTCAGAGAAGCATTGCGAAAGTGCTCGTTCAGCAGCCCAAGTTGACTCTGACGATTGATGGCCCCGACGAAGTCGTCTTTGGTGAATCGGAAACCTACAAGGTTCGTGTATTGAACCCGGGCGACGGTGTCGCACCTGACGTCGTGTTCACTTTGTCGCCGAACTCGACGACACCTCAGTCGCAGCGAATCGGAGACATCCCAGCCGGTAAAGAGGCTCAGTTCGATGTCGAGCTGACGGCGCAAGATTTGGGGGATCTGCGCATTCATGGTTTGGCGGCAGGTGACTTGGAATTGCGTGCCGAAGCCAACAAGGTGATTCGTGTTTCTGCGGCTCGGATCGAAGCTTTGCTTTCGGGGCCGGAACTGAAATACCAGAATACCGATGCGGTCTACCACCTGGAGATCGAAAACACTGGCACCGCGATCAGCAAAGACGTCATCGCGTCGTTGGAATTGCCAGCCGGTGTCGAGTATCTCGGTGGGTTGGAAGGTGCCAGCATCAAAGGCAGCCAACTTCGATGGAAAATCGATTCCTTGTCTCCGCGGGCGAATCGCGACTACGAGTTCCGCTGCAAGATGACGTCGACGGGACGACAGGTCTTCGCTTTTGAGTGTCGCGGAACCGCCGCAGGTCAAGCCACCGTTGATTTAGAAACCTCCGTGGAGGCAATCGCTGACCTCGTGTTGTCGGTGAACGATCCGCCGGCACCAGCTCCGATCGGAAAAGACGTTACCTATGAGATCGTGGTGCGAAACCGCGGTAGCAAAGAAGCTCGAAACGTCCGTGCGATCGCACAGTTCAGCAACGGAATCGAACCACATCGCGTTGAAGGCCAAAGCGGTGAAGTCTTGACCGGACAAGTGTTGTTTGATCCGATCGATCGAATCGCGCCTGGTCAGGAGGTGCGGCTGCTGGTCGTCGCCAAGGCGGAGACATCCGGCCACCACCGTTTTCGAACCGAAGTTCGATCCGGAGACATCGTGTTGCTGGCGGAAGAAGCCACGCACTACATGAGTGCAAATACCGAACGCGTCAGCCGACGCAGCAGCGACAACGGAAGTCGCTGATCGTTGAAGAGCGTCTCGCGACGACGCCGAGCTGGACAGCGCCGTTTGGCACTGTCTGGTTCGAGAGTGGCAAGAACGAAGGCAGGGCTTTACCC
>JBCCUO010000789.1:0-2383 GCA_039196805.1 Planctomycetota bacterium
CGTGCGGCGACGCGCCCCCGGGGTGCCGGTGGCCGTGGTGCCCCACTTCGCCCCCGAGCCCGTCCCGCCGCTCGACCGGATCCAGCTCGGCGGTTGCGGCTGGACAGTTCGATCAGACCCCCGGTCAAACCGAGTTGATTCGGGGAAGGATCGTGCACATGAATCCGCAAGGACCCGAACACGCTGACCCCATCGATTTCCTGGCTGAATGGTCGTTCCACGTCACGCAACATCAGTTGACGGTTCGCGTGGAGAAGCCAATTCGGCTTGTCGATCAGCACTCGTGTCCTGAGCCTGATATTGCTTGGGTCACGCGACGCCGTTACCACGATCGGCATCCCAATGGGGACGAAGTCAAACTGCTGATCGAGGTCAGCAAGAGCAGCAATGAATTCGATCGGTCCGAGAAGATGTTGCTCTACGCCAACGCTGCCATCGCTGAGTATTGGCAGATCGATCTGGCTGCCCGAGTACTAACGGTCTTTCGTGGCCCAATTGACGGCCGATACCGATTCAAGAAGACTTACGAAGGGACGCAGGTGGTCCATCCCCATGATTTCCCGAACGCGATTCTCCACGTGAGCGATTTGTTCCCGCCAAGTTAGGAACTCGGCATCTCCAGGCTTCCGCTATCGCCGCGAACCCGGACGTGCACGTCAATTTCTTTCCTTCGTCGCAAGCACGCGGGTGGGAGGCGATTGGCACCTGATGGATCTTGTGCCCGCCGTGAATCAACGTACAAGTTGTTTCGACGCATCCTTCGATGTTTTGCGTGGATGCGTGTTACCTCAACATTTGCGTGACGCCTTACTTCATGTGCAGCGTGTTGGACGGCTACAATCGCAGCATCGTGCACTGGGAGATCCGCGAGAAGATGGAGGAGACTGACGTGGAAGTGGTTCCAGTTCACGCTGACCCAGTACACCAAGCGAGACCCCAGAGTTGGACCCGAATCAAGACGTCGACCATCTTCGCTTGCTCTCGATCTTCCATTACATCGTCAGTGGTATTGCTTGCCTGTTCTCGCTCTTCCCCCTAGTTACGTTGCTGTGGGAATCGCGATCCTCACAGGCGCATTTGACGATGTCGACCAAGGTACGCCGCCGCCCGCATTCATCGGGTGGCTATTTGTTTTAATTCCGCTTGTTTTCATTGCCACCGGCCTTGCGTTGGCGATTTGCATTGCCGTCGCAGGTCGTCGACTCAGTGGACGGACTGGGTATCTGTATTGCCTCGTGATTGCTGGGCTTGAATGCGTCTTCATGCCAGTCGGTACGATTCTTGGAGTGCTGACAATCTTGGTGCTGATGCGCCCATCGGTTAAGCGGGTCTTCGACGTTCAGGACGAACTGGCCTCACCAAATGACGGATGACAACGCGACAGACGCGGATTCGTGCGATCCGTGGCTCGATGCTGTCGGTCTAGTGACGCTCGAAAACCTTCGCGGCTGCCGCTACGATTAAAAGACCTCGCCAAGGAACTCATGATCCGCTCGCGTCGGCTACACTGCACTTGGACATCAACCACACAGCAGATGCACTTCGATGACCGCCCCTCGATTGATTCCCCACTATTCAGTCGAAGACTACCAAAGCTGGCAGGGCGATTGGGAGTTGTGGGACGGAATTCCTGTCTCGATGTCGCCGAGCCCGTTCGGACCGCATTCGGCTGCGGTCGTCCGGATCATTGCTTCGCTTGTAGCGCAGTTGGAAGAGTGCCATGCACAGGTGTTGACCGAACTGGATTGGATCGTTGACTCCAATACCGTCATTCGACCCGACGTGGTCGTTGTCTGTGGTGATGTCCCGCAACATCACATCGAGTCCCCGCCTGCATTGATCGTCGAGGTCATCTCCGAATCGACTCGCCAGCGTGACACGATTCACATACCCAAGCTTTGCCGCGAACACGGCGTTGAATACGCGCTAGTCGACGCAATCAACAAGGCGAGTGATCGACAGCGAATCGCACTCTGCGACGACTGTCACGCGGATCTCTCCTATTCGATGCTGTTTCCTTGAGCCAACGATCCAACCGCCTCGACGACGTGGCGGAACCCATCCCGTGGCGTTTCACATTACAACAAATCCTTGGCTGCATCGCGATGTTGGCAATTGCGATGGGGCTGGCAACGATTGAAACGTCGCAAATTGAACTCTACAGCGACCGCATGCTTGCCCAGCTCGGACAAGCAACCGCGGTGATCGCATCGATTGGTGCAGCGATCGGCGTGCTACGATCTGGAGCCGATGGGTTTGTCTTGGGCGGTATCGCTGGGCTCGTGATCGGAGCGCTCTCTCCGCTGTTGCTCTGGGCGGCGGCCATGACCTACTTCGCATTCACCGGCCAATCCCTGATGCCGATACCCAGCTGAGATCAAGC
>JBCCUO010000790.1:0-2376 GCA_039196805.1 Planctomycetota bacterium
AACGCGACTTCATCCTGCACTGCGTCGGCTGGGACAAGGACGCAGACCTCAACACCCTGACGGGTCAGACGACCGGTCCGCTTCCGTTTCGCACGATGACTCAATACCCCCCGACTCTTGCCGACCAGGTCCGCGCGGACGAAGTTCGCCGGCTGAATCAGTCGCAGCTGACGCGGCAACAACCGTTTCGTGAGTTCTGGCGCCGCGCAGACGGGTTGTCTGGCGACGGGAATTCGCGGGAAAAGTAGCAGAAGACGGGGCCCGCCTCCGCTTACTGAAGTGGAGAGCCGAACCAGAACCATTCGGCGGCCCGCCGCGTCTTAACGATACCCTCATCCACCTTTGTCCCGCGATGACCGACGCACTGGACGTGAATCCCCCCACCCCATCCACGTCTGAGACCTTGAACCCTTCTGCGGCAGCGGTTGGTGCAGACGTTCGTGCCAAGAGTGCTCCCAAGCGTCCGGTGACACCACGATTGCGTTTGGTTCTGTACGTCGTGTTGACGTTGTTTGGCGCGTTAGTTGCCAATGGTTTGTACCTGACCTGCGTCACTTGGCTGCAGCACTTTAGTGGACAAATCTACGAGAACCATTTTTACCAGTTGATGTTCCTGGGTCATCTTGGACTGGGACTCTTACTGATCGTGCCAACCGTTGGCTTTGGTTTGGTCCATATGTGGCGTGCGCGCAATCGCCGCAATCGCCGCGCGGTCAAGATTGGTTACGCGTTGTTCGCTGTCGCCGTCACGATTTTGGTGACGGGTGTCCTGCTGACACGAATCGGGTCGTTACGAATCGTCGATCCAACCAGCCGAAGCGTGGTGTACTGGCTGCATTTGATCGCTCCGCTGGCGGCGGTCTGGCTCTATTGGCTGCACCGCTTGGTCGGTCCTCGAATCAAGTGGCACGTTGGACGTCGCGTTGGATTGGCCATCGGAGTCTTTGTTGCGGCGATGGTTGCCTTTCAAGCTTCGGACGCTCGGGTCAGCGAACAGCGGGCACCGGCCGACGGTGACAAGTACTTTCGCCCTTCCCTGGCGAAGACCGCTACGGGAAAGTTCATCGACGCCAAGACCTTGATGAATGACGACTATTGCCTTCGCTGTCACAAGGACATCTACGACACCGCACTGCACAGCGCGCACAAACTGAGCAGCTTCAACAACCCGGCCTACCGAGCCAGTGTTCGCGCCACCCGCAGGAAGAGCGCCGAGCGGGACGGCACGCTTCAAGCCAGTCGCTTCTGCGCCGGGTGTCACGACCCGGTGCCATTCTTCTCCGGTGAGTTCGACGATCCCAACTACGACGATGTCGACAACCCGACCGCGCATGCGGGAATCACTTGCACAGTTTGTCACGCGATTCAGTCGATCGACAGCAACGTGGGCAACGCGGACTACACGATCGATGAGCCGAAGCACTACCCGTTTGCCTACAGCGATCAGCCGCTGCTACAGAAACTGAACGAGCTGATGGTTCAGGCAAAGCCGGCATTTCATAAACACGAAATGCTGAAGCCGATGCACAAGTCGGCTGAGTTCTGTGGGACGTGCCACAAGGTGCATCTGCCGGGCGAACTGACGGACTACAAGGAGTTTCTTCGCGGCCAGAATCATTACGACAGCTACCTGCTTAGTGGTGTCTCGGGTCACGGTGCCCGTAGCTTTTACTATCCTGAAACGGCTCAGCAGAACTGCAATGAGTGCCACATGCCGGCGATGGCCAGCGATGGGTTCGGAGCCAAGTACTCCGAGCAACTTGGCGAGTTGGCCGTTCATCATCACGGCTTCCCCAGCGCCAACACCGCGCTGACTCATTGGTTTGGTGATGATCAGGCAACGCAGTCGCATCGCGACATCTTGGAGGGATCACTGCGAGTTGATCTGTTTGGACTACGAGACGGCGGCGGTATCGATGACCCGCTGATTGCGCCGCTGGATCAGCGTCAGCCGGCACTGGAACCGGGAAGGGACTACTTGTTGGAAACGGTTCTTCGGACGCTCACGCTCGGGCACCACTTCACGCAGGGCACCAGCGACTCCAATCAGGTCTGGGTGGAGATCACGGTCAAGGATGGCGAACGTTTGATCGGCAATAGCGGGCACCGAGATCGGCTGCAACGCGTGGATCCTTGGTCACACTTCGTCAACAGTTTCATGCTGGATCGTGAAGGCAACCGCATCGCCAAGCGCAATGCGGAAGACATTTTTACACCGCTTTACAGTCACCAAATTCCACCAGGTGCAGGCCAGGCAATTCACTACCGCTTCCGAGTGCCCCCAGACACTTCGGGCAAGATCTCAATCCAAGCAAGACTACTCTACCGGAAGTTTGATACCGAGTATCTGGATTTCGTCCGCGCCGATCGTGACCC
>JBCCUO010000791.1:0-2368 GCA_039196805.1 Planctomycetota bacterium
CCGAAGGCCAATGACAAGGCGTTTTCGGTTCGCGAGCTTTCAATCGCTTCACCCAGGATGTAGAGCAAGGCGTAGAGTGGCAGGACAAGCGCTGAAGTGACCAAAAGCGCAGACAGAGTCGGACGCAACGACACGGACGTTCGCGAGCGCACCTGCACGGACAATTCTTGAAGTCGTCGACGCAGGGGGGACCCCGCAAAGGTGAGTGCAGCGATCGTCACCAACAAGCACGCGAGCAGTTCCAGTCGTGCCCAGAGCCCTTGGCAGCAGGCAACGACCACGTCAATCAGAGTCGACGGGTGAAGGATCTTGGAAATGCTGGGCCAGACCAGCTGGATGTCTTCCCATCCGAACGGGGCGCGGTTGCGAATCCACATCACGTGACGATCGATGACCTCGCGCAGTACCAACAAGGTCGTCTGTTGTTGCTCGAGTTCCTTTTGCAACCGCACCAGGTAGTCGATGTACGTGTTCAGGTCGCTCACGTATCGACCGGCGAGTTTGGTTTCGGTTTCCGACGGCGCCCTCGACGCGAAGCCCGTCTCCCCGAATCCGAGAATGTCGTTGTCTCTGGTGGACTCCAACCGCATTTCGATGCCAGCTTGCCGTGCCTGCAACTCGTCGATTTGCTGCCCCACTTCCTGAAAGCGTATGGCCAACGTTCGTGAACTAGGAAGTTTGTTTTGCAAGAGCTGTAGCTCGAGCCCCAGGCTCGAGCGTATGCCACCACGGGATGCCAGGTCGGTGCGGATCGTTTCTTGTTTGTCACGTAGCAGCCGTGCCAGTTCTTGCGTTTTGTCTTCCTCCACGGTCAGGCTTCGCGCCAGATCATCCGTTTCCGCGAGCATCTTCATCCACTCGTCTTCCGACTGCAGAATCAACGATTGCGCGATCTTCTCTTCGCTTCCCAATTCGCGTCGGTAGGCATCCAGCTCGACGCGTGTGCGTGCCTCCTTGCTCTTGCTGACCGCATCGGCCCAGGCGATTTGAGTTTTTTGCAGACGATTCAGAATTCGCTCGGCGATGGCCTTCCGAAGCGGGAGCAGTTCGGTTTGGCCTTCGATGGCGGCCAGTTCTCTTTGCAGGGTCTCGATGCGCTGTTGCGTGGCCGCAAGCTGGGCCGCCTGCTCGGCGCGGCGTGCTTCGGTGACGAGACCGTTGTCATCATCGACCGCTTCGGGCACGGGACGCCCCTGCAAGTCCGAGAGGACTTGCTTGGCGTCGACGATCAGCTGCGGGATTTCCGTCCGCCGAGTCTGCTGGAAGGTCAGGTCGGTGTTGATCGCCTGGAGGGTACGGCGAGCTTCGTCGACTTGGGCGTCGACTTGGGTGCGACCCCTGGTGAGCGACTCGAGCGATTTGAACCTCAGATCTGGCAGTTCAAGCTCTTCTTTCGCCCCCGCATCGACTTCGAGCCGCGCGCGAGTGGTGTCGGCGTTCACGGTGGATAGGATTTGTTCGAAGGCCGCGTACCGCTTTGCGTCCTCGATCTGCTGCTTCCATTGGTTTAGCGCCGTCACCAATGGTTTCCGAAGTCGTTCCTTCAGTTCATCGTCGAGCGAGTCTTCAGAGTCAATGCGTTCGAGCGCGGCGGACACCGCCTCGTCATTGGTGAGCGATGATGCCGACAACGTGATCGTCGGCGGAGACGTCTCGGCGGGTGGATCCTGAGCGCCGGCTATCATCGCCAACGACATCGACAGCAGGACCATTGCGACCGAGTGCACGGTCCGGTGTTTCACGAGTCTTGTTCGCAACGCCGCAGCGTGAGCCAGACGAGATTGCACCGTGAAATGGGGACGCGTGAAATGGGGACGCATTGCTTGTTTCTCGTCGCACGCAGAATTCCCGTGGTGCTGCAAAGTCCTGCCTTGTTTCGAACCGAGGTGGTGGTGTCGTCCGGGCCGCCAGAGCGTCCAGATCTTCCGAAACGGCGCATCGGAAACACGTCGCGCAGTCGGATCGACCGGCTGGTTGAAGTTCGAATGGCGGAATCGCTTCGGCAAGACAAAACCTGAGAAACCGGAGTTGGAGTCATCGCGAATCGCTGGCAGACGCGATGGTGCATTTACCCATCAGATGCGCGTGATCCCTGGAGGACGTGGCGAACGGATTCTCCAAAAGCCGGGGCGTCGAAGGGAAGACCAATGCTGAGAAGTCGGTCGCACCCCGCAGAAGGTCTTGAGGAGCGGGAGAATGGACGCCAAAAACGGGCAAAAACGGGCGTTGATCGCCGATCCGGCATTGACTCAGAAACGACGGCAAACGACCATTTCGATCAAAGATCGGGGCGTGGCTCAGCCTGGTAGAGCGCTACGTTCGGGACGTAGAGGTCGCTAGTTCGAATCTAGTCGCCCCGACTTGAAAA
>JBCCUO010000792.1:0-2365 GCA_039196805.1 Planctomycetota bacterium
CGGCTGAGCGGCCGGCTGGGCGACAGGTTCTTCGGCCGAGCCCTCCAGCGTCATGTCCTCGGGCCAGCTGGCTCCCTCATCGATCCAAATCTTGAACAACGCCAGCTCGGAAGGTGATAGCGGGCCACCATGTGATGGCGGCGGCATCATCATGTCTTCGTCTTCGGTCGTCAGATACTCGGTGTACAGATCGCTCAGACTGGCATCGCCGACTTCCAGGTAGTCCATGATCTGCTCGCCGTCGTTCAAGCTGAAGTCGGCCTTGGCGTCGTCTGATCCATGGCATTCCAGGCAATGCTGCCTCAGGATCGGCGCGACGTCCCGATCGAACTGCACCAAGTTCCCGTCTTCGTCCAGGCTTTGTGCGACGCCAACCGACGAGCCCATGAGGATGGAAATCCAACATAGGGTGAAACGCCAGCAAAGGAGGGATGGATTCGGCATGGCAAGGTGAGATGTCAGGCGTAGGAGGGAGGATGCACGAAGCATTATGACTGACAGACCACGCGCGGGAAGGTCGTGTGCATGTTTGCCCGGATGCCAAGTCGACAGTGGAGCGATCGCTAGGCGAAGACGCTCTGCAGGCCGACCGCTTTGATTTCTTCCTTGATTGCCTTCGCATCTGGCTCTTGCAGCGTCTCGGCGATTTCGTCGGACAATCGTTGGGCGAATTCGCGCCTCGCGACTGGCAGCAGATCGACCAGCTTCGCCTCGCTGATCGTGAGTCCCTCTTCTTCCAGTAGTCGCACGGTCAGGACGGCGGGAGCTTCCTTAGGGTTGGCAGTGGCAACCTTCAGCAAACTGTACAGGGGTTGCCCCGGTTCAGCGTGCTGAAATCGTTCCAACGAACGCCAGGTGCGCTGCAGCAGATCGTCGCGCCAGAAGCCAACCCACTGCGGCGAATCGAAAGTCAACGCGTCAATGTCGGTTTGCTGGGGCAGTGTTTGTGAGCCTGAGGCTTTCGCCCGGTCTACTCGGCGTGCCCGCGCGGCTGAGCGCACCCCGCGGAGCAAGAAGTCACGGAGACGTCCGCGGTTGTGATTGCCGAATCCGGCTTGGACCAAGTGAGCGATCAAGACGATCAGTGCCTGATCCGCCTCCGATTCGCCCCCCAACAACGCCATCAGTTGTCGACGTACCGGAAGCAGGTAGCGAAGCATGAATCCCGCTGCGCTATCGGCCTCGGTCCAGCTGTGCTCCGAGCGTCGAAAGTGGACAGCGTCAACCAAACTCATTGCGGCCTCCGTTTTCGGATGGCCAGTGCGGGTGCGAGGTCCGGCCTTTCCTCCGCAGACGCGAAGTGGGTCGGACGTTCCGCATTGTTCTCGCGTGCAACCACAAGGGTGACCACGTCACTCGACTGGTTGCGAAGAAAAGCATCCAGCTTGCTGCTTTCGAATCGAATCGAATCCGCATTCATCTTCAGCGTCTTGTCAGCACCGCTAAACTGCGTTTCAGCCAACAGCGTCAGTTTTTCAATTCCTCCGCCCCGACCAGGGGACTGTTTCCATTTCAACGCGCCGTTCCCCTTTTCCACCCAGGTGAAATTCAGACTGCTCGGGACGCCGTACAGGCGAAGTCGCGTGTTGCCTTCGTGGTTCCAGTGGTGCAGGCACGCGGTCACAACGGATCGATCTAGCTCTTGCACCGGAAATGAGAATTGGCTGAGATCAAATCGCAGGTAGGCGTGCTCCTTTAGGCCTTCCTTCTTTTGATGCATGCTGACAAACTTCTTTCCGCCGTTCGGTTCGTCCGAGCCGCTGCGGACGTAGGTGTCGGCACCCTTGCCGTCTTGCGTGCGTACGAACTGAAATCCGACCAACTCGCCCGTCTGCAAATTCTCGGTCACCGTTATATCGGTATGCGTTTCCGTGACGCTGACACCTTCGGGCGTTTGTAGCTGAAACGTCAGCTGAAACGTCCGGTCTTCCATGCCCGTGGTGATCAGCTGGATTTCCACGTCTTTGGATTGACCCGGTGCCGGCAATTGGCTCGAAACAAGCTTGCGTGCAAAGTTGGACGCTCTTCGGCGAGGGCCGTCATCCACCGTGATAAAGGTGATGATCTGTGCGGCCACGCTTGTGCCGGCGGTCGTCAGTCGCGGGTCCGTCTTCTGGTCATTAGCCGCATTGAACAAACGGACTTGAAACCGGGCGGCATCGCCCTGGACGACTTGGGGTGCGACGGCGGCTGCACGCGTCAACTGCAGCGGCTTGAGCATGCCGGCAAAGACGATCCTCTCTTCGGCTGCTGTGGAGGGCTGAATCTCTTCGCTCGTCCGGGGGCGGACTTCGGATTCGGTGTTCTTGGGTACGATGGCCAATCCGACGACAAGCATTACAACTGCGGCGGCGATCGAAGCGCC
>JBCCUO010000793.1:0-2361 GCA_039196805.1 Planctomycetota bacterium
CCGACCACCGCGATCTTGCCGTTGCGATGCGGCTGCGGCATCTTCTCGCGAAGCGACGTCCAACGCAGCAGGTCGATCGGCTGATCCGCCAGGGGGACCTTCGAGTCGTAGCACGCGTGAACGAAGAAGTGATTCTCCGATTCGTAGAAGTCGCCCAGCGAGTTGAAGAAGGCTTCGTGCTCGGGTGGCAAGAAATCCAGATTGCCCGAAAACTGATAACTATCCAGCGTTTCGACTCCGCCGTAACGGAGCCAGTTGTGGTGCGATTCGTGGCCTCGAATCACGTCCAGCATCATCTCCTCGTGATTTCCGATCAGTGAGATGAGCTGAGTCCGATTCCCCAGTTCCAGGAGCGTATCGATGACGCCTGCCGAGTCCGGGCCGCGATCGACGTAGTCACCCAGAGTGACCACGGTGTCGTCGGGACCCGGCTTGATCGCCGCAATCAACGCTTCCAGTGCTTCGCGACACCCGTGGATGTCGCCAATTGCGATAAGACGCTCGTTCACTCTTCAATCAACCGTTTGTTTCGTGCTACGGGGACAGATGTCGACACCTTCAGCGTGAAAATCCACCCGTTGGAAGGGTAGCACGCATTTTGACGGCAGGTCGCTGATCGCGGTTACCGAATGAGTACGTCCAGAATGGTGACTCGTTCTGACCGTAGGACGCGCTGAGGTGGACTCGATGCGCTTAAAATCAGCCTGAGAGCTGACAAAACCCCGCTTTCACGTTGAAAGTCTGCGGAAGGCGGGGGAAACTGTCCACTGGGCCCACTTGTCTTCCAGAGATTGCTGCATGGCGAACGTCATCTCAAACGATTCGACCGCGACCTCCGCAGCCGCTACGTCACCATCCTCCGCCTCCATCTATTGCCCCACTTCGGGTCCGGGGCAAGGGCCGGAGCCCCATTCGACTCCTCAGCACCATCCGATTGATTCGAACCGCGACGTCGACGCCTGGGACGAGGAGGAGTTGGAGGACGACCCATTTTTCTCCAGTGAAATCACTGCGATGATCGGCAGCACTTTGGTGCACCTGATCATCATTCTGTCGCTCGCGTTGGTGCCGCTACACCTGGCTCAAGAGGAATCCGCGGTAGTGATCGTGTCGGAACCGTCATCGTTGGAAGACGAGATCCCCGTCATCGACCAGATCACGTTTAGCGATACGCCCGACAACCGCATCGGAGCGGACAGCGTTGCTGAGCTGGAAATGTCGCAAGCGTCTGCGGAGAATTTTGCTGAGGTGGCGGAGATCCCCAATCCGATCGACTTGGAGCCGGTCGACATGGGCAAGATCATGGTCAACCAGATCTTCACCGAACCGGTGGCTCCGATGCAGCGATTGACCAACCAGCGCGGCCGCACCGGCGAGGGGACTCAGGGGGCAGCGGGCGCCGTCGATCGGATCACCTTCGAGCTGCTTCAAACGATGGAGGAGAATCCGACGCTGGTCACTTGGTTGTTTGACCAAAGCGGATCCTTGTTGCGGCAGCGAACGGAGATCCGCGAGCGATTTGACCGCATCTATGAAGAGCTGGGGATCATCCAGGAACCGCGGAGTGATCTGGAACAGCGGGTCGATACGGAGGTGCCCGCTAAAGATCAGCCGCTACTGACAGCCGTGATGGGGTTTGGCGAGTCCGTCGAGTTCTACACCGATAAGCCGACCGCCAAATTGGACGAAATCAAGGCAGCGGTTGATTCGATCTCCGTTGATTCGTCCGGCACCGAGC
This sequence comes from Planctomycetota bacterium, assembly GCA_039196805.1. Lineage (GTDB taxonomy): Bacteria > Planctomycetota > Planctomycetia > Pirellulales > Pirellulaceae > JBCCUO01. The sequence continues at coordinate 1,739 of JBCCUO010000793.1, forward strand.
GAGTGTTCACGGCGATTGAAACGGCGGTCGACAAATACAAAAACTTTCGACGCGACCGCGGTGAACTCGGGCAGCGGCGAAGTGTCGTGTTTGTGGTCGTGACCGATGAGCGAGGGGACGACGCCGATCGGTTGGAGGAGGCGATCTCCGCTTGTCGCAAGTGGGGCATCCCCGTCTATGTGATTGGCGTGCCGGCACCGTTCGGCCGCGAGCACACTTTGGTCAAGTACGTTGATCCTGATCCAAAGTACGACCAGTCGCCTCAATGGGCGCAAGTGGATCAGGGTCCCGAATCGTTGGTACCCGAACGAGTGCAAGTTGGATTCACGGCGGACTTTCGAGCTGAGCGGGCGATTGACAGCGGATTTGGTCCGTATGCCCTGACCCGGTTATGCTACGAAACCAGCGGGATCTATTTCACCGTCCATCCCAATCGAAACACGAATCGACGCGTTTGGCGAAATGAGATCGACCCGTTTTCGTCCAACCTGACGCACTTCTTTGACCCACAGCTGATGCGTCGCTATCAGCCCGATTACCTGGCGCCCCGAGATTACTTCTCGCAAGTCAAAGCAAGCCCTCTGCGGCAAGCCTTGGTCTCGGCAGCTCAGTTGCCGCCAGTC
>JBCCUO010000794.1:0-2356 GCA_039196805.1 Planctomycetota bacterium
GGTCCAACCGCGCGGCTGACTGGTGTGGGGATGCCTTGCTGCCGCGTCGCGTTGGAATGCGATCGCTTGGCGGAGATCCCTTGCTGACGCGTGCTTGCTGAGACATCCTCCCGCTTGCGGGAGGGTCGGACGCGATAGCGGGCGGGGGAGGGCTCGGAAAAGACCCTCACCGGCTCTTAGAGGCGCCCTCAGAGGCCGACTCTCCCGGCGGGAGAGTGTCATTCAGATTGCCGTGATTTGCGACGCAAGACCTTTCCGGTGAACTACGTGCGCAACTTGAAAACTGACGCTTCGGGTTGGGATTGGTCGTTGAGAATCGGCCAACACCAAAGGGGTAGTCCGGATCGAGGGTCGGTTTCCGCAAACCAGTCAAAGCTTGCGGGTTGGACTGACGCGCATTCCAACCAATCCAATCGTTCCAACTGTAACAGGCTGGAGATTGGCTACGAACGCGTCGATCCCCAACCTCGGAACCGAGTTTCTTGCGCACATGGCTGTTTCGGTAATCCGCTACCGACTGCCGAGGAGAACTGAAGATGAACTCGCCGACCCAAATTAAACGTCGTCGTTTGGTTGTCACGTTGATTGCCGCCGGGGTGATCTCGACAACGACCGGATGCACCACGAATGCATTCTCACTCGCTTCGATGAACCCGTTTTCATCGAAGACCAGCAAAGTTGATCCGCTGCAACCCGAAAAGCCCTCGATCACCGAATCGATTGCCAAGTCGGCGAAGAGCACCACGGACCGACTGACCGGCATGTTTCGACCCAAGGGCGTGAAGGCTGAGGCCGATCCATTGAGCCTCAGCAACACGCCTGAGAAGGTGAATCCCGAAGTCTTCGTGGCCAACGGTCAGCTCTGGGAAGCATCTGGGAACACCGACAAGGCGATGGAGAACTATACCAAGGCCTTGCAGGATGACGCCGAGTATGGCCCAGCCCTGACCAGCATCGCTCGGCTCCAGTACCGCATCGGCAACCATGCCAAGGCGGCCGAGTTCTTTCAGAAGGCGATCGCCAAGAGCCCCGAAGACTCGGGACTTTACAACGACCTGGGTCTGACGCTGGGGCAATTGGGTCGGCACGATCAAGCCAGCCAAGTCTTGCAACGTGCGCTGGAGTTGTCTCCGGGGGTTTCACGCTATGCAAACAACTTGGCCAAGGTTCGCTACGATGCCGGCGATGCCGATGGCGCTTACAAAGTGCTGGCCGGGAACAACAAGCCAGCCGTGGCCCATTTCAACATGGCCTATCTGCATTATTCCAATGGCAAGCCGGCATTGGCGAGACAACAACTGAACCTCTCGATGCAGTATGAATCGCAGGCCAGCGTCGACCCATCGGTCAAACGCGCGGTCGATCGCTCGCGTGAAATGCTCGCCCGCATCGACGGTGGTTCCGCTCCGGCGTCATCGCCAGTGCAGCCTGGATTGCCTCCGACGCAATCCGGTTCGGTGAGCACGCGAATCGCCAGCGGTCCGCGACCCTCGACCTTCGGTCAAAACGTTGGTGCATCAAACGCTGCCCAGACGGTTTCGCCGATTCGGCAAACGAGCCAGTCGGTCGCAGTTCCGACGCAGTCGTCTGCACCCGCGCAACCTGGTGCGTCACGTGCCATCGCGTTGCCACCTGTTCAGCCGACGTCAACCGGGGTCAGCAACTCCGGCTTGGTCATGCCTAAGCTTTAAACGCGAGCACGACCGCTCACTGCCGGCTCTCCGGCAGAGACGATCGTGAGTTGCCACACGCAAGCGTCGTGATTCAATTCGGAGTCATGGACCGAGGCGGCGGCGAGACGGAGTGCGACGTGGCGGCGGAGCCACCAACGCATTGCGTTCCATGGCTGAGCCATGGAACGAGGCGTTATCACAACCCGCTGCTTCAGCGAGGGATCTGCGACAAGGCGATCCCGTCAGCCGCACTCCAACAAGACCTGATGCCCGTTGCCGGCAATCGTCCCCTCGGGCCAGGTCACGTTGACGTTGAGACGAAGCGAGGCCGAGGCTTCCAAACGTCGAATCAGTAGCTGCAGCGCGGACACGCGATCCGTCCATTTCTTTAGCACTTCTGCATTCTGCTCTAGGCTGTCACGCCGGGGTCCTAAGTCGCGGCGACGCGTTGACGAGCTTCGTTCGTAGAGGACATCCATCTGTGTCTGCTGGAGCGCCAGCAGGCGGGTCTGCCGTGCCAAGCGATCGGCTAGCGCCGAGACCGCCGTCGACGTGACGGGTTGCCAGCCCATCGACGGGTCCAGACGAGCGGCATAGGTCAACACGCCCTGAACCGACTTGGCCGCGGAAAATTCGAATCGAATGGCCACTCCCACTTCCTCATCGTCGGGCAGCGTGACCAC
>JBCCUO010000795.1:0-2355 GCA_039196805.1 Planctomycetota bacterium
AGGCCCGCACGCCCTATGGCACTCGCCCGCATCAGGATGCTGGTGAGATGAAGGCGATCTTATTGAAGGACATTTCGACCATGCGTTCGGCTTGCCGCAATGGCAAGGTGCATGAAGCAGCCGCAACGCTACTCACACCGATGGAATTTGAAAACGCTCTGTTGCAGGGTGACTTGGTGGAGCAATTCACCCGGAAAGAGACATGCGAACGAATGGATGAGTTTCTCGCAGACGCATCGATACATGAGTTGGATGCCGATGCGGGAACCGTCCTGCTCAGGTCGCCGAGAGATCGTTCCCGAGAATATTCGTTGGCTTGGTTCGATGGCCATTGGTATCTGGTTGACTGAGTCCTAGCGGTCAGCTTTCAGCGGTCAGCGGAGGGGAAGAAGCTTTTGGCGGTTAGCTGTCGGCGATTAGCCAGGAGGAGAATGCCGATCCGTTGCCCCCCAAGCTCCGCTCGGCTTCGAATTCCACCAAGCCCTTCAGCTAGTCACGACTTCCCTCTGACGGATCCCATTTCCATCGCTTCTGTTTTCCCGTCCTTCGATCTCTCTGTCCTCCCTTCCCGCTCCCAATTCATTGTCTCCTAATTTTTTTGTCAGTCCATTCCCCGACGCGACGTCTTTCATTTTTTGGTCCCTCCATCTTTCTGTCCTCCAACCCAGTCACGCGGTCAGCGGTGGTGAGAAGCGTTTGGCGGTTAGCGGGTAGCAAGATTGCCTATTCCTGCTGGTAACGCTGCGATCAGAAGACCATTCCGCTGCGCGGGAGGCTGACCGATATGCTCGGCTCTGGGTGCCGGAGACATCGGGGGCCGAAGTCCGCCCGTCGGCTTTTTGACACTGCCGGCGACGCCATTCCACGACGCAATCATTGGGCGATTAGCTGCATGGCGTCGGTGGTGACGTAGCCGGTGGTGTCTCGATTGCTGACGACGATGCTGGTTTTTCCTTTGGCGAACGTGAACGTGCCGATCGTTTCGAAGGGGGGCTCTTTGGGCGGACGGCTTTGATCAACACGAACGGTGGTTGATCCGCCTTGGTGGTGGATCGTGACTGGCACCGCGGAATCTCGATTGGCGTGCCCCGACCAAGCCATGCGAACTTGATACTCGCCATCGGCTGGAATCTCCAAGTGGTACGTCATCGTTTGATCGCCCTTGGAGGCATTGCCGTCATGGCGATAGCTTTCGCCGACCCAAGGGGCAACCGTTGTGCCGACTCCGCTGAATCCAATGGCGTCGGCCTGTGGGTCGTCGATCACGATGCCCTTGAGAGACTTGGGGTCGACCGAGACCCATTCTGGGCGTGGCTTGGCTTTCCATGACAAGACTTGGTTATCCGCTAGTAGCTGACCCTTTAAAGTGTCGTAAGGAATCTCGTGTAACGGTGTGTTTGTGTTGATCGATTGCATAGCGGCGGTGGCAGCGGACTGCCCCAGAACCATGAACACCGGCTCCATTCGGATCGAGCCAAACGCCATGTGCGTCGCGCTCAGACAGACCGGCACCAGCAGGTTGTCACACTCGTTCGCTTGAGGCAGGATCGAGTGGTAGTCGATCGGGTACGGCGGAAACCCTCCCACTTGGACGTCGCCCTCGTTTCGAGCCATGCCATCCGCATCGGCGTATCTCTGAACGTTGTGGGAATCCATCGTGTAGGCTGCCATGCCGATGGGGCGTGCCGCCACTTCTCTGCCCTGGCAATGATGCTGCGTCATCACGTGAGCACCAATCATTCGTCGTGCCTCGCGGATGTAGAGCTGACCTTGCCAGCCATCGGCTCGTTCAAATTCGTCTCGACACGTCCCCCAACGCGAGGCTTCTCCTCGTACGGCAGCAGGGATTCTCGGGTGGTTGGCCAGCGTCCACATCAGGCCCTGCTGATATTTGCGATGACGCTGTGCGATCTGCTCGCGCGTGTCGTAGTCGGCCTCCGGATAGTCGTAGTTCTGTCCGATGAAGTCGGTCGAAAAGCCAAGGCGATTGTTGGTGTCGGTTTTGCGATTAGGCATTGGCGAGTTGATCCACGGAACCTCGTGCTTCGCACCTGCCTCATAATTTCGCAAGAGCAGCTCGTAGTCGAGCGGATCGTAGCCATCCGGCTTGGCAAACGGGATGCGGTTCTCTGGATGAGTGGTCAGGCACATCCGATAGCAGTACGCTTGAACGCGATGGTCGCCGTCGCCTTCGTTTCCGGGGCCATCCGGGTCGATCGTCGGTAGCCAAGGACTGTTGGGATCATCCGGATCGACTCGAGCGGAAACGCCTTTGACCAGCTGGTGGTGGATCGAGTTGTGTACCTGCACACCACTGAGCGTTTCGCCGTACTGAGCGTTCGCCTCGCGGCCGAC
>JBCCUO010000796.1:0-2353 GCA_039196805.1 Planctomycetota bacterium
CCCGTCAGCAAGTTAAACTGCGTCGCCCAGGAGGCCTAGGGCACTGTTGGAAGCCCTGGCCGCGGAGGCTTTCGAAAGTGCGACCACCCATCAGCACGCCATTCGCTGAGTGCCGAAACTCTACGCGCGTTCCGCTACGATTCCGGGAAATGCCCGCAAGAATACCACCGCTCGGTGGTTCTTGGAGGCAACGCGAAGAGCCTAGCCTTCGGAGAAGGCTGACTCCATTGTCCCAAGCTCACTTCGTGAGCGAGCCTGTTCGCCCGCAGACTATTCCTGCTCGCCGCCGCTCAATACGGCCATGAATGCTTTTTGGCTGATTTCGACGTTGCCCACCGCCTTCATCCGCTTCTTGCCCTCTTTCTGCTTTTGCAGCAGCTTTCGTTTGCGTGTGATGTCACCGCCATAGCACTTGGCGGTGACGTTCTTTCGCATCGCGGGAACGGTCTCGCGAGCGATCACGCGGCTCCCGATCGCCGCTTGAACGGCGACCTCAAACATGTGACGTTCGATTTCTTTCTTCAATCGCTTGGCCACCGCTCGACCACGCCGATCACTGTCCGCTTTGTTGCACACGACGCTCAAGGCATCGACCCGTTTGCCGTTGACCAAGATATCCAAGCGGCAGAGGTCGGCCGGTTCGTACCCGACCATCTCGTAGTCCAACGTCCCGTAGCCACGGGTGCAACTCTTGATCTTGTCGTGCAAGTCGTAGACGACTTCAGCCAACGGGATGTCGTACGTCAGCATGGCACGCGAGGCACCCAAGTACTCTTGGCTCTTCTGGATGCCACGGCGTTCCTGCGATAGCTTCATCACCGCACCGATGAACTCTTCAGGAACGATGATGTTGCAACGAACGATCGGCTGACGAAACTCCTCGATATCGCCTGGGTCGGGCACGTCCTGCGGTTTGTGGATCGTGATCGTCTCGCCCCGCTTGTTGGTGATTTCGTAGGTGACGTTGGGAGCCGTTTGCACCAGATCAATGTTGGCTTCGTTTTCCAGGCGCTGCTGAATGATCTCCATGTGCAGCAGCCCCAGAAACCCACAACGAAAACCAAAACCGAGTGCGTCGCTGGTCTCCGGCTCAAATTCGAAGCTGGGGTCGTTGACCGCCAGCCGTTCCAGTGCATCACGTAGTTCGCTGAAGTCCTGGCCATCGCTGGGAAACAGCCCGCAGTAGACCATCCGTTTGGGGCGATCGTAGCCCGGTAGTGGCTCAGCGGCTTGGTCGCCAGGGATGCTGACCGTGTCGCCGATGTGAACGTCGCCCAGGCTCTTGATGTTGCAGATCAAGTAGCCAACCTGACCCGCCTTCAGTTCGCTGGAGGCGGTGCGTTGCGGCCTGAACTGGCCCAGCTCGATCACGTCGTGTTCGGTCCCCGCACGCAGGAAGCGAATCTTCTGTCCCTTCTTGACCGTTCCTTCCATGACACGGATGTACGTGATGGCTCCGCGAAAATCGTCGTAGTTTGAATCAAACACCATCGCTTGCAGCGTCCCCTCGGGGTCGCCCGAGGGTTCAGGCACGCGTTGGATGATCGTGTCGACAAGCTCGCTGACCCCCAGACCTGTCTTGGCGCTGACGCGCTGGCACTCGTCAGGGTCGGTGCCCAGTGAGTTCATCATTTCCTCGGCGACTTCGTCTGGCCGGGCATGATTGAGGTCGATTTTGTTGATCACTGGGATGATCGTCAGATCGTGTTCCATCGCCGCGAAGGCGTTTGCGACCGTTTGTGCTTCCACGCCTTGGAAGGCATCGACCAACAGCAACGCCCCTTCGCAGCAAGCTAGCGAGCGAGAAACTTCATACTGAAAGTCCACGTGCCCCGGCGTGTCGATCAGGTTCAGTTCGTAAGACTGGCCACCACGTTCAAAGTGCATCGAGACCGTCCGCGCCTTGATCGTGATCCCCCGCTCACGCTCCAGGTCCAAGTCGTCCAGCAGCTGAGCCTTCATTTCACGGCTGCTGACAGTGCCGGTCGTTTCCAACAACCGGTCGGCAAGCGTGCTCTTGCCGTGATCAATGTGAGCGATGATGCAAAAGTTACGAATGTTCGATGCCATGAATCGATTTCAAGTCGGTATGAATTCGTGATCGAAGACGGAAAGGATCAGGGAGGCGATTGCCGCAAGCGGCCCTTCGCGTGCGTCGCACGATTGACCCCTGACCCCCATCAACCTTACACGGGATGGGTTTCTGTCCAGCGTTTGTGTTGTTTGCGAGCGTAGCCAGCCAGTCCGAGGTAACCGGCGTCGGGACCAAGGGTGGCAAAGCTGATCTTCGTTCCGGCAAACACGTTTTCGAAGGTTCGTATTCGAAAGTGCTCTCGAATGCCGTTGATGAACC
>JBCCUO010000797.1:0-2348 GCA_039196805.1 Planctomycetota bacterium
CTTTCTGAAGGGCTTCGATGGTCAGCAAGATCTCAGGATCGGTTCCCTGCACAAACGCAAAGATGGCTGCGTCCACAACCTCCACATCTGGCGAGGAGAAACGATAGCGATAGATTGGAGCCGTCAAGCACCGAAGAGGTTTGGGGCTGCCGTTATTGGGTACGACCTTCGCCGTGAACCGTCTTGCCAGTGTCCGCATTTGAAGCAGCCGGGCGTTCGCGTTTGGCCGAGGTGGGCTACTCAACTCATCCCCAATCGAGCGAAACTCCATGTCCGACTCAGCTGGATTCCAAACGACCTGTCCGTTGTATGACATTGCGATCGATTCTTGCGACAATGATTGGCACTCACATGTCACTGCTTCGCCCTCTGGGCCTTGTGGATAGAGGCACATCGCGGCCTGGGGCCGTCCATCGCGGACCCACAGATGCAGTGCACCGCTGCTGGTTGCCCGTTCAGGGTTGGACCAACTTAGGACGCTACGATCGAGAAGTTGAACTCTGGAAGCGTTGCTGTCACCGCCCTCCATCGAGAGTGACTGAAGCGTTCGGGCAAACGCGACCTTGAGCACCGCGATTTCTGCCTTCGCATCGACTTCACCCTCTTCGGCATTTTGGGCAGAAGTGAACGTGGGGAGGAAAGCCGCCGCGGCGAAGACCCACGTCGCGAGAGGGGAGTTGAAAGGAAGATTCCGCATAGTTGGACACCCCGAGCAAGTGAACCGAACGAAATAGACTTAACGTCTATCGTAAGGGCCCGGGTCCGGGAATTCCACTAGCACGACTCGCCAGCTGCGATGGTGTTGTATCAAGCTTGAATGATTCGTCTTCGCGATCTCGTCAATCAGGCGCCTCGCCTACGCGATGCCGTTATCGCGATTGACCGCGAATGACGTTACTCTTCAAGCCTTGCAATCGGCTTTCCGACGGTCGATCGTCACATGGCGGAGGATGGCTCCGGCCATGGCGACGCCGCTTAAGAAAGCCCCTTCGACGCGGCCGCTGTGGCACCAGTCACCGCAGGCGCCAAGGCCGGTCGCTGGGTCCCAAAGAAAAGATTCTTCCAGCGTCTGCGATGGGACCGCATATCGCCAGCGGTGGGCTTTCCAGTAACCCGGTTCCTGTACGGTTTGACCGGTCAAGTCTTGAAACGATTCGGTCAGCACGGATTGCACTTGCTGTGCGTCGCAGTCGACGTGCCGACTGCTCCAACTGGGTGACGCATGCAGTACCCAGCTGTTGCCTTTCCCCTGTCCGTTGCGACCTGGTTTGGCGCTGTTGCGACAGATCCACGACAGGGGATGATTGGCGACGAACGCGCCGTCGAAGTCTTGTCGAGTCAGCGATGGAGCCTGGACCATCACGGACCAACAGGGTTGCATGGGGACGCTTTCCACTTGGCTTGTCAGGTCGGTGTGATCCGCTAGCAGTGCCGCGGCTTGGGGCGGGGGGCAGTTGACAACGACGACCTCAAATTCTCCCAAGTCACGCTCACCCTTGCCTCGCAATGACCATACGTCTCCCCGTTTGTCGATCGACTGGACATGCGTCTCGCGTCGTATCTGCAAGTCACTGGCCAAGTGGCTGGCAACCCTGTTCATGGAGGGGACACCGACGTAACGAGGTGTTCCCTGTTTATCCGACTCGATTTTGCCGTCGCCCGTCAGCTGAACGATGCGGCCCATCCAGGGTTGAACTAGTCCGTCATCGATCCAGCTTTGAACCCGCTTGCAGAATCCGGAGTCCTTGGCCGTGAAGTATTGGGCCCCATGGTCAAAGGTCAGGCCTTCGTGAACGCGACGAGTCGCCAGACGGCCACCCACGCCACGAGATTTGTCGAACAGCTGGACGGACATGCCGTGATCTTGCATCGTTCGTGCCGCGATCAATCCGGCCATGCCGGCACCAATGATCGCTACCCTGGGGTTGTGATCGGCGATCGGACGGCGGGCGATCCGATGGAATTGATCGACGTCCAGCCGCCTGGACTGCTCGGCCGCCGTACGGGTGCGGATGGTTCCATAGATTGGTCGTGAGCGATCGGACGGCCGATCAAACAATCCGAAGCACCAGAGGATGCCGCCGTAGCTGGCGGGGTCACGTCCATCGAGTGCATAGCGATGATTCAGATCGATGCAGAGTTGAAGGGCGCGTTGAGGGCATCCGGCCATCGCTAAAAATGCTTTGCCCCACATCATTCGCGGATCGCCGTGCAGCTCACCCTGCCTCAGCAAACTGTGCTGGCAGGCGTTCCACAACGGATCGTCCGTGCGGCCCCGCGACAACGTTTCCCAGCTGTAGTGGTTGGGGCGCGGGTCGTCACTGTGTTTGATCAGTGTTCGCTGAGCC
>JBCCUO010000798.1:0-2334 GCA_039196805.1 Planctomycetota bacterium
ACAAAGTCGGACCGAATGAAGTTCAGCGCGCTCATGTCATCAACCAGCACGGCACGAAAAAACTCCAGAGGCTCTCGCACGATCGCTGCAGCAAGCGATTCATCGTAGGTCGGGTACAGTCGTCGGTCGGGCGCGAACGCCAGAAAGGTCTCGGTGCGAAGCCACTGCCCAGCAAACCCATCAATGAACCGTTCTACCTTGGGATCGGCGAGCATGCGGTCCACCTGCGCGGCAAGCACCTGACGGTCACGAAGTTGCCCTTTCGCAGCAAGTTCCAGCAAACGTTGATCGGGCATCGAACTCCACAGGAAGTACGAAAGCCGAGACGCAACCTGATAGTCGTTTAATGGCTGGGTCGACTGCGTCACCGTTGGCTCCAGCAAATAGAGGAACTTGGGTGACGTCAAGGTTGCCGTCACGCCAACACGGATCGCATCGCGAAACGAGGTGCCGTGCTCAAGTTCCGACCCGACCAGCTGCACGATCGAGTCCACCTCGCTTGCGTTGACGGGTCGCCGCCAGGCCTTGGGAAGAAATCGAGCGAAGATCGCTCGCGCGTATTCAAGGTCTTCGTCCGCGTTCTCCCCGCGATACAGCAACTCGACGTGGCTCTTGGGTGGCCACTGCTCGTAGAGCGGACCCTTCACTTCCAAGTAATCGAGAAAGACGCGCGGGTAGAGTGTCAGATCCAGTTTTTCGGGATCGGGGGTCGATCGATCTCCGCCCCAGCCCTCGGCCACCTTGCGGCCGGTCAGACGCAGCGTTTCGGCATAGTCACCCTGTTTGCCGACAGCATTGATTTGCCGACGGAAATCCTCACCCGGACGCTGGCCCATGTAGAGCTTTGTCGCGTTCACCAGACTGACTTTCAGTTCTCCCCCCAGCGCATCGCGCGGCAACACAACGGTGTAATCCTTGGGATCGTCCCACGGTGCGTCGACATCAAACTCCATGATCAACCGCATGTCGTCATCGGGATGGCCTTGAGTGAGCCGCAACCGCGGAGTCTCACCGGACTGCCCGGGGTCGGCCCCAGCGCGAACGGTGAAGCGATAGTCTCCTTGAACCGGAGCCACATTGTTGTCCTTGCGACCTGGATAGCGTAGTAGCCCGAACGATCGCGTGGAGCCTTCAACCAGCTGCAGTCCTCCGGGCACCGGCTCCAGCCCTAAACGATTGATCAAGTAGCCGACAGCCTGACTTTCTGCGATCGCCTCAAACTCCATCCGCATCGTCTCGGTGGGATACGCTGGCGGGCCATCAACGATCGATCGTCGGGCAATGGAACGTGCAACTTCGTAGTAGGACTGCATCAACGAGGGATCCAGCAGCAACGCTCCGCTGACCTTGTCAAAACCCTCGGCGGTACCATCGGGCGGCAGGACCTCCAACGGACTGGTCCCCGGCGGGAATCGAAGATGAAGAAGATCGGAAACCGTGTTGACGTACTCGTGACGATTCAACCTTCTTAGCAGGACTCGACCGTCGGTGGTCAGCCGATTCCTTTCCGCCGCCCGTAGTCCGGCGGTCACCCAAGTCGAGACTTGACGAATCTGCTGAGACGTCAAATCGCCTTCATCCTCCGGCGGCATCTCGCCAAGATTGATGGCGTTACGAACCTCGACCCAAGCACTGGCGTTTTCGCGATCGGTAAGATCAGAGGTCAGCTGGTCGATGCGTAGATCCGCGTTGGACTCCTCCGGTCCATGGCATCGCAAGCAGTTCTGTTTCAACAGACCCATGATGCCGGGATCCACGCTGTTTGCGTCCCTCGACTCGCCGGTCTCCGCCGTGAACGCAGCTCCCGCGAGAGCGATCGACAGGGCCAACGCAAAGAAGGCGATCGCAATCCGCGTGTGAAGACTAAGCAACAATGGACTTGGCATCCACTTCATGGCGTTCGTGATGTTGTGACAGACAACCGAATGACCTAAGTCTAATCATCAGCGATCGTGCTGTGCTCGGTCGCTTCCGCCGCGCAAGCCCGTTCGAGACGTTTCCTAGCAACGGCGGGCAACCGACATCGGAATACCATCAAGCGCTCAGCAAAAAAAATGCGGTTGGCTAGATCAAGACTCTGACGATGCGGTTCGACGAGCTTCGACGGCGTCGGCTAGATCTTGCAGGATTGCCGTCGTTTCATCCCAGCCGATGCAAGCATCGGTCACGCTTTGCCCTCGAGTCAGATCGCCGTCACTCAGGTTCTGACGTCCCTCCACCAGGTTGCTCTCGACCATCACCCCCATGATGCGACCATCACCGCCGGCAACCTGGCTGCAGATGTCGCGGCACACGTAGCGCTGACGTTTGTGGATCTTGCGACTGTTGGCGTGG
>JBCCUO010000799.1:0-2325 GCA_039196805.1 Planctomycetota bacterium
CGAGAATCGGAAAGCAGATTCTCCAGGTGGGTTTCGGCACGTTCCTGTTCGGGAAGCAGTTCGAGTGACCGGATTTCTTCCAGCGATAAACCGCTGCCAACCAGTGCAAGAGACATCCGTCGGCAGTGGTTCAGCCAGGTGGTCTGCTCGGCCGGTTCTAGTGATGCCGAACGCACGTAGTCCGACCAGATTCGATTGAGATCCGCAATCAGCATCGTCTGATCAAGGTCGTTCGGATCGGCATTCCCAGTCGGCTGTCCGTCAGTCAAATTCGCAGTCGCGACTTCGTCCGTCGCGGTGCCCCCTCTTTCGGCTGTTCGGCGGATGGTGGTGACGGTATCCGAGCTCACCTGATCGTTCGATTCAGCTTGCCGGCCAGACGATTCATCTTCGGAAAGTCCTGCCGTCAGATAGCCAAGAACCATGACCATCAAGAGCCCGGCGAACCCCCAGCGTGCTACTCGGCCGACCACTTGAGCGATCGTTCGTTCCGATTCGGACAACGTCCAGTCTCCAATGTGGGTTTGATGGTCAACCGTGGCCGGAGCGTCACGGGCTGTCGTATTTCAACGCGGGCGATGCGCGGAATGCGTCTGTGGCGATTCGATCAATCCGGCTAAATCTTGGTGCTCTGGGAAAAAAAGAGCGCCTGAATCGTGGCCTCGTCGACATTGTAGCAGTCGCCGGTGCAACGCCGCCCGCCCCCTTGGATCGCGAAAAACAATTGATGACCTGGTACAGTCGTTTGCACTGGGACCGAGGGATGACCGCTATCGACAACTGATCGAGCTTCAATTGACCACCACGAATGACCGATTTCACGAACCCTACGACCGCGAGGATATCGCCTATGGGGACGAACCTTCTGCCCCGCTGGCGGCCTATTTGGAGCAGGTCGCCCAGCCTGGTAAGGCCTATGATGTCGGGGCAGGCGCGGGACGCGACACATTGGCTCTGGCCAAGGCTGGCTTTGATGTCACGGCGATCGATTTGAGTGACCGCGGTCTGGAGCGGATCCGCGAACGAGCATCATTGGCCGGCGTGGGAGACCATGTGACGACGCGGGAAGCCGACGTTCGCGATGTTGAGTTTCCTGTGGGTGGCCTGCAAGGCGTGGTGGCAACGACCGTGTTGGATCACATTCCTGCACCCGATGCAGACTTGGTTTGGGGGCGGATGTGCGACAGCTTGAACGACTATGGATTCTTGTACGTCGAGGTGCACACGACGGAGGACCCCGCAAGCGGCGTCTCACCCGGACGATCAAGTGACGCGCCGATCAGCGAGACCGCTGACGCCGTCGTCAACTACTTTCAACCGAACCAGTTGGCCACGCTGGCTTGCGATGCCAAGTATCGGTTGCGGATACTTCGCTACGAAGAACGGTTGGAATGGGATTGCACTCACGGTCCTGAGCACCTGCATGGTAAGGCTATTCTGTTGGCGACTCGCGCCGGACATCATCCCGATTGGTACGGGCAGCCTGCCGCGTTCCCGCGAAGTCATTGAGTGATGGACAATTCACTTGAGGCGTTGAATCGCGCCGCGGAGAAGCTTGCGGTTTTGGCGGCGGAGCGATCGGTGCGGTTCGTCGTGGCGGAAAGCTGTACGGCCGGGTTGGTGGCGTCGACACTGGGGCGTGTTCCGGGAATCTCCCAGGCGCTATGCGGTTCGGCGGTAACCTACCGCAACGACACCAAGATTGAGTGGTTGTCGGTTTCAACCGCTTCGATCCAGCGCCACACGGCAGTCAGTGATGTCGTCGCTGTCGAGATGGCTCGCGGCGTGCTTGCCAAAACTCCCGAAGCCTCCCTGGCCGCAGCGATCACCGGGCACTTGGGGCCGGACGCACCGCAGGGAATGGATGGGCGAGCCTACATCGCCATTGCCAATCGATCGCCGGAACGTCAGTCGCCAGGAAGCCTGCAGACTCAAGTCACAGAATGTCTCTTGCCATCGCTTGGCACCGACGACGCACAGGCCATTCGCATCTTTCGGCAAGAGAGGGCGGCAACGATGGTGATCGAAGCCCTGATCCAGCGGATGCGAGACGCCTGACTACAGGCAGTTTCCTATTGACTTTTGCGTCGTGGACCAACCGTGTCACCTTGCTCGATTCGACTGCTGGCAAGGTTGCGAGACGCGTCGTGTGCGTCCGCCTTGACGGAATCCACCAAGAGGGTGAGGGCAGAACTGATGTTGCAAGAGAACGGGAACGATCGATTCGACTTGAGCCGAAGAGTCATTGGACTTGGGTCTCCGAAGTCCACTTCGCAGCGAGGCCACTGGATGATCCGCCGGCAGATGATTCGCGCGGACCATCAA
>JBCCUO010000800.1:0-2324 GCA_039196805.1 Planctomycetota bacterium
GACGCCACCGCACAGCCGGCCACCAAACGCAGAAGCCAATGAAAGCGACCGAAACGTCGAGTACGAAACTCTTTGACCATCAATGGATTGACAAACCGGGGGATGCCGCTTTTCCGCCGGTTGGGGTCGACAAGAAACGTCAACCTTCGCAGCACCTTGGTGCTGGTGCCTTGGTCGTCGGTGACCACCGACATCTTGCGAGCTCGCTCGCTTGCATTGGGATGCAATCGCTTGAGCGTCGCATAGGCGGTCAGGACGACCACCAACAGCGTAGCCAGCAAGTAGATGCCCACCGCCATGATGGGAGACTGAATAGCGAGCGAGTCTCCCAGGATCGTCTGAAGAGGTAGAACGGGTGACAGTTTCTGAAGCCACTCAGCGACTGTCGATAATGGACCTGATCCGCTAGCGATGAACATTGCCGGCCCCAAGGTGATCACGGCCAACACCAGCACCGTGGCATACGACCACCTCAGGCTTTCCTCGGCGGTGGCTGCGCGGCTGCTGATCCACAGGGCCACCGCGGTGAACTGGCAAGCCATCCCGATCAACAACAGATACAGCGGAACCACTTGCTGTGACAACGAGATTCCGCCCATCGCGTAGCTGGCCGCCATGGCAGGTAGCGTTGCGGATAACAACACGGCGGCTAGCAGAACGTTTCCCAAGAACTTGCCGCTGTAGATCGTGAGCGCCGAAATCGGGGCATGCAGCAACATCGGCAGCGTGCGTTGTGACCGTTCTCTAACGATGGACGCCGCGGGAAAGGCTGGAACCAACAACGTGACCGCAGCAGCCAAGGCGTAAGTCAGAGGTCGAAACACCTCCATCGAACGTCGGTTCATCACGTCCGCGCTCGACTCCGCCGGCCAGCGAAGCAGCACCAATCCGCCACTGACGACCGCCACCGCCAAGATCGCGATCAGTAACTTGGTCGACCGGAACTGCTGAAGCAACTCGCGGTTGAGAATCGGGTTTCCCGTCATCCTACGACTCCTGCCCGGACTGCTTGGAGTTGTTGGCGTCGGCTCGCCTCGGGTCCTCGACCGTTTCCGCTTGATTGAATATCTCGCCCAAGTCGCCTTTTTCCAACAACGTTTCACGGGCCGGCAGCGGGTCTGGCTCGGCGAGCTCGATGCCCGCATCCATCGCTTCCAATTCGGCCGCCGTCATTTCGACGGTCGCCGCCGAGTCAGGCGATTCAGGTTCATTGATCGCTTTTGGCTCATTGATCACATCTGGTTCGTTGGTCGACAGTGTCTCTGATGCATCTTCCTGCACCCCAGTCTCCTCGGACGCGGCCGCTTCCTCGGCTCCCGATTTGGTGACACTGATGAACGCGTCTTCCAGATCACTGGGGACTTCACGGAACTGTGTCACGAAGACATCGTGACTGATCAACAGCTTTAACAGACCCGCAAGCTCTTGTTCGTTGCGTTGGGTTTCAATGCGGATCACCGCTTCGGCTTCCGAGCCGGTCACCGTTTCATCGTCGGCCGGATGGTCCTGAATCAAGCGAACGACGCGATCGGTTTGGTCGGTATCGGCCAGCTGAACTTCAAAGGTTTGACGAGGACACAGCTCTTTCATGACTTCGTCCAACGGTCCAAACGCACGCAGCTTTCCGCCGGTGATGATCGCGACGGTGTTACAGATCCGCGACAGCTCCGGCAGAATGTGACTCGTCACGATCAGTGTTTTTCCAAGCGCTGCCAGGTTCAGCAAGATCGTCCGCATCTCGATCCGCGCTTGAGGGTCCAGGCCGTTAGCGGGCTCGTCCAAGATCAGCACTTCCGGGTCGTGCAGCAGAATCCGCGCGATGCCGACCCGTTGCTGCATCCCATGACTGAGCGAGTCCACGTACTTGTCCTGCATGTACGCGGACTGCGTCGTCTCCAGGACTTCGTCGATGCGTGTGCGTCGCTGTTTCGGTCCGATGCCGTAGACGGCGGCGAAGAAATCCAAGTACTCGCGAACCCGCATGTTGTCGTAGACGCCAAACTTGTCGGGCATGTACCCGACCAGACGTTTGATCTGCTTCGACTGTTTGGTGCAATCGGTTCCCGCGATGGTGGCGGATCCGGACGTTGGCTTTGCCAACCCAACCAAGATCTTGATCGTGGTTGTTTTGCCGGCACCGTTGGGACCAATGAAGCCGAGGATCTCGCCACGATTGACTTCGATCGACAACGAATCCAGAGCCGTGAAGGTTCCGTAGCGTTTTGTGAGTTCCTTGGTCTGGACGACCGGTTCGTCGGACTCGATCAAGGGTGATTTCCTTCGTTCTCGTTATGATTCGGGTTGACCCGCGGTGCCGCGGATCA
>JBCCUO010000801.1:0-2323 GCA_039196805.1 Planctomycetota bacterium
CTTCGACGCGTGAAACCGGAAATCCAGCGACACTCATCACCACGTTGACTGGCGATGGTGGATCGTTGGAAGGGAACGTGACCCTAAGCCTTGGCCAGCCAGGTGACTGGGGGCTGGATGCCAGCCTGGATTCGCTGCCTCTCTCGGTACTGCAGCTGTTACAGCGTTGGAAACCGGAGTGGACGGCGTCACTACCGAGATCGCTTGACGGAGACATCAGCGGTGGCGTCGCGATCAGAAGCTCGACAACCGATGGAATTCGGATCAGTCTTCAACAGTTGGCCGCAAGGGGGCTTCAAGCGACCGACCCGAAACGACCGAGTCAGGTCTGGCGCAACCAGTTGACCAGCATGAATGGCGACTTGACCTGGTTGGGCGACCGAGTGCTCGGTCGAAACCTGCTAGTGGCAACCGACTTCGCAACAGGAACATTTAACGGACAAGTCGCATCGTCGATCAGCCTAGTGGGTGAGGGCGACAACCCATTCGCCTGGCTGGACAAGATCGATGGCACCGCGACGGCGGAGATCGACTTGGCGGCGCTAGATCGGTCTCTACCCGGGCTGATCCCGCTGCGTTCCGATGCTCAGCTGCGATCAGGACGCGTCTCAGCGCAGTTGGAATCGCTTGCCGGCGTGCCTCGTCGCAGCCGGCTGTCCTTGCGCACCAATGCGATCAACGGACAATCGCGCGGACGCACGGTGACGCTTCAACCGATTGACTTGACCGCCACCGTGGCCAACCGGCAAGGCCAGATCACCGCTGAGCAATTCGAGTTTCGCAGCAGTTTTGGGCAGGCGAGCGGCCGAGGCAACGCGCGCGCCGGCAACGCCGACATCAAGCTGGACTTCGGACGACTGACCGCCGCAATTCGCCCACTGGTCAGCTTGCCAGGCACGACCTTGGAAGGCGGCATTGATGGTCGCATTCAGTGGGAGGTCGCTGCCGGAGGTCGTTGGACCCTAGGAGGTGTTGGTACGGCGAACAATCTGTTGGTCCAGATCCCTGGTGGCACTGCATTCAAAAGTCGACAGTGGGAAGCTGACGTATCGGCCGTAGGTGTCTGGTCGAACTCAGGTGCATCTGGCGGAACCCAGATCCAAGCCGCGTCCGATCTGGGACGGCTCGCGCAACTGGTGCGAGCGGAAGTGAATCTGAAGAACCAAGACGTTGGCTTGCAGGCGACGCTGGCACAGCCTGTCGAAGCGCCAACTTTGGACACGTTGCTGCCAATTCGGCTTCAGGGCAACGGAAATGTGGCGGCGATTGGCAAACTCTTGCCCTCGTTCATTCCCAGCGAGATCAGTCAGATGGATGGTACGTTCACGCTGGATACCAATCTGATGGTGTCGCGGACCAATGCAAATGTTTCCAAGCTAAGCTGCGGCATGATCAACCCCAGCGTGACGTATTCGGGACACCGATTGGAGCAACCCAAGCTGCAGCTTGAGTTTGCCGGTCGCGCCGCATTTCCCGAAAATGACCTGAGTATCCAGAAGTTGACGCTCCAGGGCGATGCCGTCACCGCTTCGGTGCGTGGCGACATCCATTCAGGGACCGCTGATTTGGAGATCGCTTGGCGCGCCGACTTGAAGTCGCTGCAACAGAGCGTCAGCTCACAAATTGCGAATCGCCCCACCGCATTTCGCCCCGCCAGCTTTGGAAACTTCAGCGGTCCCAAGCCTCCGGGAAGCAGCCCGGATGACATTTGGCAGATTCACGGTCGCTGCGAAGGAAACTTCGTGGTCAAGTCGAATGGCGACTTGGTGGCGATTCAAACGAACGCCTCCGGCAACAACTTGGCGGTCATTCAGCCAGTCAGCCAGAGCCGCGCCATCCAGTCGGTCGGTCCCCAGCCTCGAAGCGCGACAGCGGGCGCAACACGACTGACCAATCAATCGGACGGCCGAATGGTTTGGTGGGAACCGACGCTGGAAGTTGACGGAGCTGTCAACTACGACCTAGCATCGGGCAAGCTGCTTGCCAAAGAGGTCGAGATCCGTGGCGACTGGATGATCGCCCAACTTACGGGTCACATGAAATGGGACGCGCAAGATGGCGAGGTGTCCTTGAGTGGGCCGGGACGTTTCCTGATGGACCATGTCGGCCAGCGACTGACGCAGCTGACAGGCATGAACATTGAGGCGACCGGAGTACACCAGACGCCGTTGTCGATCAATGCGGTTCGCGGGCCGGGCGTAACGGTTGCGTTGGCGGTCATGGGTGACATGGGCTGGGAACTGGCGCGACCGGCCGGCGTGCCGCTTGGGACGGCGTCGATTCCAATCCCGATGCCCCAAACGACCGTGACCGTGACACCCGC
>JBCCUO010000802.1:0-2321 GCA_039196805.1 Planctomycetota bacterium
CACGGCTTTCCGGCAGGATCGGAAGAAACCGTTTGCGAGCGTCCAGAAGTCGATCGACTCGGCCCTGAAAGAGCGCCGTGAACAAATTGTTGAAGAAGCCAGGGCCTTTGCCCCGATTCGCCAGAAGGCCCGGCAACAGGCGATTCAACAGGAGATCCAGCAGCAAATCAGGCAGGTCACCGCTGAACTCCCTGCACTGGACGAAATGCTGGACCAGCTTTCCGCCGAGGAAAAGCGTTTGATGGGAGAGTTTCGCGACATCGGCAGCAGTTCGATTGACGTCGAGATGATGAGGGCCGAAATCAAACAGCTGGACTTGGTCATCGACTCGATCGCGCGGCAGCGTGAAGAGCTTAATGTCGAACTTCGATCACGGCCCCGAGTGACTTTGCTTCAACCGGCGGAGGAAGCGGTGCCCAGCGGCTTGATCAAGCGATTGTGCCTCTCGGGTGTGGGTGGCATTTTGGCATTCGTGCTGCCATTGGGGCTGATCCTGAGTTCCGACTTGGTTCAGCAACGCATCGGATCGGCCAGCGGGCTAGACGCGCGCATGGGCATACCCGTGGTCGGAACAATCCCGGTCATTCCGCCGACCGCTCTTAAGCGAGTCGGAAATTCAAGCAGCAAAATCGGGAACCGTTGGCGCGCCAAGCTCTCCGAATCTGCCAAACGCATTTCCGCTCACATTACACGGGCGGCCAACCACCAGCCGGGCGAATCTTTGGTGTTGATGATCACCAGTCCCAACCGTGGTGATGGTAAGACAACGCTCTCCGGCCAGTTGGCCCGTTCGCTAGCGTCAAAGCAGCGATCGGTGATTTTGTGCGACTTTGACCTTCGCCGACCAAGGTTGCATGCAGCGTTCAACCTGGATAACCAGCTTGGTGTCAGCGACCTCCTGCGCGATGGCGGCTCGGTCGCCAACGCGATCGTCGGCACCGAGATACCCGGACTCAGCGTGCTGCCTGGCGGTTCTTGCTGCTCTCAGACGATCGCGGCGCTGGCCGATGGCGTGGCCGGACCGCTGATCAAAGAACTGCGTGATCGCTGCGACGTGTTGATCATCGATGGTGGTCCGGTCCTCTCCTCGGCGGATGCCTCTTATCTGTGCCCCTACGTGGACCAGATTTACTTCACAGTGCGACGGGATCACTCTCGATCCAATGACCTCAAACGCGCAATTGACGTCCTTCCCGCCTGGGAGCACCAGGTCGCCGGTTTGTTGGTCATCGACAAAGTGGACGATCCGCAGGATCAAGTCACCCTCTGACACCGCGTGATCTCGGCACTGTGAGGGGCGAAAACAAACGGTTGCCTGGACCCGGACCGGCCCTGAATTCCCACTCCAACTCCCCCAGTCATGTCGAAACAACTCGTCTTCCGCTGCCTCGCCATCGTCTCGCTGTTGATCGTCGGCAGTCTCGCGGTGACCTACATCCGCGCGGGCTACGAAAAAGGATCGGTCGTTCCACCGACCAGCGACTTGACCGCCGTCTCGCTCACGCTTGGTGATTGGCATGGCACTGACCTACCCGCGGACCCAAGGATCCGTGACGTCCTATGTGCGCGGGATGGCATCGATCGGGTCTACCGCAATGCCAAAAATCGGGATGTCAAGGTTCATGCCGTTTGGACTGACGATTACATCCGCCTGCACTTTCCCCAGCAGTGCTACCGCCAAAGCGGCTGGGAATTGCTGGATTGGAAAGATGTGGACGTTCAGACCGACGGTGGCGACTCCTTTCCAGCGAGGATTTGCGAATTCTCTCAGGACGGTCAGCAGATTCAGGTTCTCTATTGGTTCGCCCTTGGCGACCGCGTTTTTCTCGATCGCGTCGGCCACCGATTGCTCCGTCGCGAAGTCTGTTGGGGGCAAACCGAATGGCCGGCCATGATGAAATTCATGTTGGAGACAAACGTCGCCGGCTTGGGACGAAGCGAAGATGATTTGGTGGAAGTAGCGGCGACATTGCACCAAGAGCTGCAAGAAACTGATCGTGCCATAACGACACCGGAACCTTTCTAAGAAAGGGGCACCATCTGTCACGCCGGAACGAAATTCACTTCATGACCAGCCTTCACACTCGGTCCGCCGCCGCCAAGAATCATTGGTTGCCGCGGATCATCGCCAGTCGAATCTGGATCCTGGGAATCGCCCACGTGATCCTCTTCTCCGCGAGTTACGCTTTGGCGTTCGCGCTCCGGTTCGACTTGTGGATTCCACAACCCTACTGGCGGTCGTTCCTGGTGACCCTGCCAGCGATCGTGATCGTCAAACTAACGGTTTTCTTCGCCAGCGGTCAACTTCACGGCTGGTGGCG